>JAGABO010000143.1 GCA_017614655.1 Treponema sp.
TGCAGCAGAACATAAAAAGGGAACCAGTGCAAAAACAGACAGAACGATTTTTTTCATTTGATACCTCTGATATAAATACAGACACATCATAAAACTTCTGCCTGTTAAGGCTCGCTTTTTCTGCTGAAATTTTCATGATGCATCCTTACGGATAGTTAGACACGCGGGAAATACAAAAGTGTCACTAAAATCAAGAAAAATTTTAATTCAACGAATACCTTATTCCGAATTCAAATTCAGGATAAACATTGTAATATTCATTTTCTATTATATATTTTCTGCTCTTTTTCTTAAAGGCATCCTCGTTTCCGTCATACTGACCGCAAAGGATTACCGATGCAAAAAGATTCAGATGCTTTATCGGAGTTACGCCTACAGAAGCCTTTACTGAAGGGAAGAACATTCCAATGATTTTTTCATCTTTTGTTTTCTCAGATGATCCGTCAGTTTCCTTATCATAAGATTCGTTTCCCAAAAGCTCAAAGTCAAAGTTTACAGGACCTACGTTAAGCCTTGTTCCGAATCCGATGAACACGTTGTACAAAGAATTGCTGCTGTCCGAAAACAGAATGTTCTTAGGCATGCTTTCATAACCGAGGACTGTATAAAGATGCCTGTTTCCCGAATTAAAGGCAATCCTCAAGTTATTGTTTGACGTATAAGAAAGACCGAATTCAAAAATACCGGTTCTTGAAAAGTTGATGAATCCCAGCTGGAAGCCGTCTGCCTCCGGTGCAATGTTTATAAGGCCGATCTGAATTCCTGAAGCAAGCTTACCCGTGTAGTTGACTATTCCTGAAAACTGAATGCCGCTCATTTCTGAGGCTTTGTTAAAGATTCCAGAAACCTGACTTCCGTCAAATTTTCCTGCATAGTTTGCAATTCCCGAAACCTGTGCTCCAGAATGAGTTTCACCCGATCTGTTAAAAATACCTGAAACCTGTACGCCTTTTGCAGCTCCGTTGTTGTAGTTTACGATACCCGCAGTCTGAACACCCTTTAATGTAGAAGAAAGGTTAATAATTCCCGCGGCCTGGATTCCGTAAACATTTCCGGCCTTATTAAGAATTCCTGCATCCTGAATACCATTTACATATTCTGCTTCGTTAAGGATACTCGAAACCATTGCCCCATTTACTTTGTAAACGCTGGACCTTACAAGTGCAAACGAAATTGATGTAATAACTTTTCTGTTAAAGGCACGTGAAATTTCATTGTTAACAAGCGAAAACTCGACCGGCACATAAACAGTTTCATCATCAAGAATCTGTGCAGAAAAAGACATCTTGTTTTTGCCGTTATCATCATCTCTGTCTTCATCTTCATCATCATTGCCGTCGTCTGCGTCAAAAGTTTCATCAGCAGCAGCTTCTGAATCAGAAGAATCACCGCGAACTCTGTTGTTAGTTTCTGCTACCGGCTTAAGGGTAGTCGTATTAAGTTCATAAACTTTAGAAGACGTAAGCTTAAAAGTTCCCTGCAAGGTTTTATTCTTTTCTATAAGCGTTACAGAATATTCACCTTTTTCCAGCGCAAGAAAAACAGGTTTATCATCAAGCTTGTTAATTTCGGAAACAAGATTTCCATATTTTGAACGGATTATAATTCTGCCTTTAATATCAGCTGCAATCTGAACTACACAGTCAGAAGCAGAAATATCAGAAAGCACAAGATCTCCTGAACCTACAAGAGTA
The DNA here is from genome assembly GCA_017614655.1 of Treponema sp. GTDB lineage: Bacteria > Spirochaetota > Spirochaetia > Treponematales > Treponemataceae > Treponema_D. Next base: position 1,695 of record JAGABO010000143.1, read on the forward strand.
ATGTTGTAGTTAGGATGCTGCGGACCTGCAGAAGTTTTTTCTGTTTTAGAAAGCGTTTCGTTAAATGCATAAGAGTAAAGTTCGTTAAGCGTAACTTTCTTATCGCCGGAACTGTCAGCTGCCCCACGGAGTCCCGTAAGCATTGCATTAGTAAAAAAGGAAGAGCCGATTTCATCCGATTCCTGGGAGAACTCCTGCGAAGAACTGGAAGAAAGATAAGCGTGACCTTTTACGACAGAAGAATCATCAAACAGGAACGGCTTCTTTTTTTGCCCTCCCTTTGTACGGATAAAATTTCCGGAATAGCAGGAGTCAAGAATTACGACATGAACGTCACTCGGAACATTTGTAATTGCCGCTTTAAGGGAAGAATAATCATACTTTACTTTTCCAAGAAGCAGCGCATTTTCGTCAGAGTGGCCCGAATAATAAAACAAAAATTCCGAGCGCTTTAACTTTTCGCTGTTTTCACGGATCTTTTCCGAAACGGCAAGCATGGCTTCGTTTAAATCATCCTTTGTAGGATCAAGAAGAAGAATTGCATTCGAAGAAGGAATGCCTCCGATTTCCGACATTGTCTTCTGGAACGCAATTGCATCTGTTCCTGCGTACATAAGTCTCTGATTATTTTTACCGCCTTCATTCGAACCAACAAAAATTGCATAGCGTTCTACACCCGAACTTTCAGTTCCCTGGGCTGCACACAAAGAGACAGTATAAAAAATAAACGCAAACAGAACAAAACACTTTTTCATTTCATCAGTTCTCCATGGTTATAGATTTAATTATACACTACCTTTTGTTCAAAACAAAGACTGAACTTTCACATTCGGCAGGCAGCCAGGAGCCGTTCTTTAAATATTCAGGATTACAGGAACCGCGGGTTTTTGTTTCGATTTCCGAAAGATCAAAAGTCTGAGCGGAAGCTACAAAAACAAAACATTCATAATCAGGTGCATCGTCAAGTGAATACGAAAAGGAAAGAGGCACTTCTTCGCCAGTCCTTAAAAGTTCACCTGCATTCCAGGAATCTTCGGGGAAGTGGCGCGTAATGTTTCCGTTTCCGTCCACGCTAAAGATTATTCCGTATTTATTCTGTCCGGGAATGTACGTAATCTGAATCAGATCATTTTCCGAAGCATTTTCGCCGTCCTTAAGAAGAACTGCATCGTTTCCGTTCTGACGGTAAAGCCTGATCTGAGCTCCGCGGGACTGCCCCTTTACACGTTCAGAAGCCGTAACGCTGTTAAAATCCATTTTACGGATAAGCAGCGAACCTGCAACCGTAAGAACAAGGGCAGCGGCTGTAGAAAGCTTTAAGAAGTTCGTGCTTAAGGCAAAAGCCCTGCGCTCCCTCTTTCTGCGGCTCTCTTCTATTTTTTCTCCGGTGAGCTTTATGGCTCCAGAGAACAGGTTCTTTTTAATTCTATCAGCCGGATATGAATTAAGAATTTCTTCATTTGATTTTCTTAAAGCTTCAAGGGCACCCTGAATTTCTTCTTTTCCATATTTATCGTAATATTTGCTTTCTTCCTTTTCACCCAAAAGAATTTCTTCGAGCAGTAACTGTGGTATCATAAACACACCTCCATAAAATCAGGTATTTGCCCTGTTCATTAATTTTAAAGAATATTTTTTGAGTTCCGAAATCCTCTTCCTTACCCCGGAAACAGACATTCCTACATTTTCTGCAGTTTCTTCGAGCGTAAGGCCGTCAACAAAATGCAGAGTCGCAATAAGAGAATCCTTTGCATCACGTCCTTCAAAAATGCTTTCCAGAAGAATTCCTGCTTCTATTTTTTCGCGTTCAGTTTCAGAAAAACTATCCGTAAGCATTTCTGACACTTTATAAAAATCCGGCCCTGAACGAAGCTTATCCGACCTTATTTTATTAAGGCAGACTCTTGTTGCCGTAACATAAAAAAGACTTGCACAAAGTTCCTTAATCCTGCACTTCGTTTCAAGAATACGCAGAAAAACATCCTGCATGGCATCAAGCGCCTTGTCTTCATCCTTTAAGATAAAGCGGCAGCGCCTTAGCACCATGGGAGCGAATTTTTGATAGAGTTCAGAAAAATCAACGTCAGATATTTTTTTCATTCTGTAAATAACCCCGTCATATAATATGACACATGATAACAGCAAAACTGTTACTTCTTTTTTAAAAATTATAACAGAGAACCCCTTTCGTCTAAA
>JAGABO010000144.1 GCA_017614655.1 Treponema sp.
TCCAGCAGACGGACTTTTATCCATTCACTGTTTACGCCGTCTATTGTCTGTTTTACGCCGCTGTTTTCAAGAATTCTAAAGCCTGTCCTTACCGGATATGTACCCAGACTTTCTGTGTCTGTGCCGGGACCTTTTCGGAGGCGGATATGGTCATCGTTTAAAATGCCGAAATATTTTAAGTAATTTCGCACGGCTACAAGTTCTGCTTCTTTTCCGTCTGCGGCAAAGTAATCTGACTTTCGATCCCATTCAGGAGCTATAAAGGCATAGAGCTCGCCGTAATTTCCAAAACACCAGCGGTACGGGTAACAGCCAGCTTCTGTATGCGACCATGGTACTTCCACTGTCATTTCTTCGGTTCCATCCGGTCTATATATTTTAAAATATCCGGTTGATTCTCCTCCACCATATTCATAATCTACAGTGTGACCGCTTCTTAACCGGGCACACATATTCATTTCTGAAGACCATCTTATTCCGTTTCTGTAAAGAAGGTTATTTCTTATTTCATAATTTCCTTTCTGCCCTTTAAGCCACTTATTCAGTTTTTCGGCAGGAATCGTCCTTTTGTATTTATTATTCTCAATTTCAAATCCTAAGAAAATTGACTCCTTTTTATATCTTTGTTCTTCAAATACTACACCCTTTTCTACAGGATAATACCTATGCGAATACTCACCTTCAAAACCAACATGGGGATTATCTGTTTTATATTCTGATATATATACTAAAGCATAATCTTTTATACAACGAACAAAACCGTTTGCAGTTGAAACATACAGTCCATATAGACACTGACCACATGCATTATGGTCAAAGCCCTTTACATAATCCTTAAAAGAGTATCCTTTTTTATCAAAAACTATATTATAAATTTCATGTCTCTGATAATTAAAACAAAAAACCTCTCCCTGCTGATTAACTATAGGCCCTCCCACAATCTTTGCCATTTCTTCATCGATAGTAAAAAATACATTTCCTTCTGACAAAGGAAGTTTACACAAAATTTCCTTTCCCATTATAACTTTGTCTTCTGAATATGAAAACAGTAGATTAAAAATATAAAATATAAATAAAAAGATTTTTCTTTTCATATCTGCTAATATCCTTTAAAGAAGAAATCGGGACGTTATACAGTAAAAATCAGCACAGCATAAGCAGACCTTCTACAATAGCTTTATGTTCTTTTAGTTTCGCGCTGCGAAACTTACTAAAATCATGCTTCGCATAATTTTAGCAGGCCTTCTACAATAGCCTTGTGTTCTTCAGGTGCTATGCGGGCATAAAGTGAGTCTACTGTATCGCCGGGGAGAACGGGGACTTTTTTCTGAACCAGAATCTTTCCCGTGTCACAGCCGGAATCAACTAAGTGAACCGTACAGCCGCTTTCTTTTTCTTTGGCTGCAAGCACTGCTTCGTGAACATTGTGGCCCCACATACCTACACCGCCGAACTTTGGAAGAAGTGCCGGATGAAGGTTTATGATGCGGCCTGAATATTCAGTTATGATTTTTCCTGTAAGAACGCTAAGATAGCCTGCAAGAACAATTACGTCAATTTTACGCGCCTTACAGGAATCAAGAATTGCATTGCTCACTGCAACATTTTTTTCTTCGCGCAAAGCACTCTGTGCCTTTTCTTTTCCCATTACCGAGAAAGGACTTTTTATTTCCGAAGCAATACCGGCTGCAGCTGCACGTTCGAGCGCATAGGCATTTTTTGTACTGCTTATAACAACTTCTATTGAATAAGGACAGTCTGCGTTCTCCTTCATGTAATCAATCAACGCCTGAAGGTTTGTACCGCCTCCGGAAACAAGAACTGCAACCCTCGTTTTATTCATAAAAAACTCCGTAATTAAAAGTGGCACTTCATGCCGACGCAGACTCCGTTTTCTGCAGTCTGGGTAAAACCGTTCTGCACCCATTTCCATGCAGCATAAAGTTCATAGGGCCCGGAAAGCATTAAACCTGCCTCTAAATGAGTTTCGACAATGCTGTCGGGATCATAGCCGTCATAATCTTCATATTCATGATCAAAATCATAATCAGAAAAAGCGATGCGATATTCAAGAAGAAGTTTCCGTGCAATGTAGGATTTTAAAATAAAGCCCCATCTTATGCCGTTATTCTTCCAGCCGCCGTAAAGATGTGACCACTGCATGAAGAAAGAACACGAGAGCGGATTTGTCTGGAAAATATTGTAAATGCCGCCTAACTTAAGGTTTGAATAAAGGGAATCGCTGTCAGGTGTTTTAGTAATTGTATGTTCAATAAGAGGACCTATGATGTGGAAAATCGTTCCTTCAAAGCGGAGGTCATTTTCAAAAACCCTGGTGCGCGGAAAATAGCAGGCATTTGCATCTGCTGCAAAACGGCAGCTTCTTCTTATGTAATCATCTGTATCGACAGCATAAGAAATGTAGTCTCCGTTTTTAAATGGATAATCATCATAAAAAACAACCATGTTTTCTAAGAAAAGAACATAGAAAACAATCTTGCACAAAACCCATGCAATCGGTTCATCATCAGAAGAACTGCTTTCATAACTGAGCTTTTCAAACTGAACGGGAGTGGCTGTCTCGAATGCACTTTCCGAAAAAGCAAGATTTGTCTTAGCAAAAAGAGACGAAGACAATACGCACATGATTACTGCAAGAAAAAACTTTTTCATGAAAAAAGACTCCTAAACAAGAGAGACTGTCTCATCAAGTCCCATACTGATATTTAAACACTGAACCGCAGCGCCGCTTGCACCTTTTCCAAGATTGTCAAACCTTGAAGTAAGCACAATGCGATCATCATTTCCGTAAACAAAAATCTGCATGTCATTTGTTCCGGCCAGCGTATTTGCAGGAATAAACGGCTCTTCAAGAACACCTTCTCCCATAAAAGGCATAACCTTAACAAAACGCTGTCCGCTGTAATGTTCAGAAAGCGCATTGCATACATCAGCGGCAGTAACCTTCTTTGCAAGAAGCCGCGCATGAAGTCCTACGCTTACCGTCATGCCCGCAAAGTAATCGCATACATACGGATTAAAAACCGGTTCATAAGAAAGCCCCGGAATAAGCTTCATCTCGGGAAGATGCTTGTGTGCCTGGGTAAGCGCATAAAGACGCGGTGAATCAAGAGAAGACGGACGGTTTTCGTCTTCGTACAGGGCTATTGCTTTTTTGCCCGCACCTGAATAACCGCTCACTGCATGAATTACAACAGGATAGTCCGGCGGAAGAATGCCGCACTTTACAAGAGGATAAGCAAGCGCAATAAAACCGGAAGCGTAACAGCCCGGAACTGCAATTCTTTTTGAAGTTTCGATTTTTTTTCTGAAGTCCGGTGAAAGTTCCGGGAAACCGTAAGCCCAGTCAGGATTTGTTCTGTGGGCAGTAGAAGCATCTATTATTACGGTATTCGGATTTGAACACAGGGCTGCACTTTCTTTAGCCGCTGCATCAGGAAGACACAGGAAAGTGTAATCTGATGAATCAATCAGGCGCTTTCTTTCTGCGCTGTCCTTGCGCTTTTCTTCGTCTATCGTAAGAATCTCGAGGTCGGTGCGGTTCTTAAAACGCTCGAATATCTTGAGTCCTGTAGTTCCTTCTTTTCCGTCAATAAAAACTTTTACTGCCATTTTGCTTCCCGTTAAATTTTACCAGCCTTAAATGAACTTTGTCATTTCTTTGCTGCCCTTAAAGTCTCCCTTGATTGCTTTATCTGTGTGTCCGACATATCCGATTTCGTAAGCCTTCATGTCGGGCACGTTCCTGATCTTGTATTTCTTTGCAATTGAATTGAATGTCTTGAGGATTGCAGGTGCATCTTTCTTGCTTACTGCAAGCACAAAGCCGATTCCCATATTGAAGGTGCTGAATACGTTTTTCTCGTCTGCACCGCGCTTAATGAGTTCATCAAAAATTGCAGGAACTTCCCAGCTTCCCTTCTTGATTACGGAACAGAGCTGCTTCTTTCCTTCCGGTGCATGAACGTACATGCGCGGAACATTTTCATAGAAGCCGCCGCCTGTAACGTGAACCATTCCGTGAACACTGCCCGGGAACTTCTTAAGGACTTCCATAACCGGCTTTACGTAAATGCGTGTCGGTGTAAGAAGTGCATCTCCGATCTTCTGCTTCTTTCCGTTAAGAGTTACGATTTCGTTAAAATTCTTAACGAGCTTTCTTATAAGTGAATATCCGTTTGAGTGAGGTCCCGTTGAAGAAAGACCGATAAGAACATCACCTTCCTTAATTTTCTTTCCGTCGATGATGTCAGACTTTTCTACGACACCAACTCCAAAACCTGCAAGGTCGTATTTTCCGTCATCATAAAAATCAGGCATTTCGGCAGTCTCACCGCCAAGAAGTGCACAGCCTGCCTGAATACATCCGTCGGTTACGCCCTTAACGAGTTCACCTGCAACATTCGAGTCAAGCTTTCCGCATGCAATGTAGTCAAGGAAGAAAGAAGTCTTTACTCCTGAACAGAGGATGTCGTTTACGCTCATGGCAACACAGTCGATTCCAACAGTGTCATATTTTTTCATCTTGAAGGCAATATCAAGCTTTGTTCCAACGCCGTCCGTTCCGCTTACCATAACCGGATTCTTCATTCCCTTAGGAACAGCGAACATTCCGTTAAATGCTCCGAGTCCGGTAAGCTGTCCCGGAATACGGGCACGTTCACTCTGCTTCTTGTACTTGTCAACGGCCTTGTAGCCTTCGTTAACATCAACACCTGCTTTCTTGTAATCGATTTTCTGAGCCATAGTTTTCCGCCTTTTAAATTCTATGCTTTATGAGTATTACACAAAGTATATAGAAAAAAAAGTTCTCTTGCAATTATTGAATAACAACAACATTTCGGGCAGGAGGTTACAGCGGAAGCCGTGCTTGATAAACAGAAAGCTGTTTTTCGATTTCTTCTTTTGAATGAAGACTTCCTCTGTTAATACCCGGACATTTTTTTCCTTCGCAGTTCCAGTTTTCTTCGGAAGAAAGAATCTTTGTCCAGAAGGGATAGGAACTGCATTGTGCCGGACGTGCGTCGTAACAGGAACAGCCGCCCTTTCCTCCGCACAAATCTTTACTCCAGAAAATACAGTCTCCGTTAGAAAGTGTCTTTAACACAAGAAATTTTTTTCCGCTGTCGTCTGTTAAAGTCCGGCAGTAAACTTTCTTAAACTGTTCCGGTGTTAGTTCTTCACGACGGGAAAGCCGTTCCAAATCTTCCGCAGAAAGAAGCACTACCCCGCCTTCAAACCTGCAGCAGTAAGAACAGCCGTTACATTCAAACCGTAAACCATCATCGTAAAATTTATCGTTCATAAGCATCTCTGTTATAATTCAGACTCATTATAATACTGCGGCACTTGAAAAAAAAACAAGTATATGTTACGGTTTTTCTAATCAAGACTTTACGTTTGCGATGAATGGCATTTTCCACATCACCAAGTAATCTACTTTTTAATCCCGTTTATTTTTATTTTTCTCATTAACAGGAGTTCTCTATGAACAAGTATGTAAAACGTTATTTTATTGATGCTCTCGGTGGAATGGCACAGGGACTTTTTGCTTCCCTTCTTATCGGTACAATTGTAAAAACACTGGGACAGCAGCTGCTTCGTCTTGGCGAAAATGCAGTCTTTAAGTTTTTAGTTGATGCAGGAAATTTTGCATCAGATGCTCATGTCGTAGGTGCTGCAATGGCAGTCGGAATTGGCTTTGCAATGGGAGTTCCGGCCCTTGTTCTTTTCTGTCTTGCAGCCGTAGGAAGCGCAGCAAATATCACTGGCGGAGCAGGAGGTCCTCTTGCTGTTTTAATCATCGCAATTATCGCAGCTGAACTTGGAAATCTCGTAAGCAAAAAAACACCGGTTGATATTATTGTCACTCCGCTTGTAACTATCTTAAGCGGTGCACTTCTTACTGTTCTTACTGCAAAATGGATCGGGCTTGCAGCTTCTTCTTTAGGAAACCTTATCATGTGGGCAACTGAACTTCATCCTTTCTGGATGGGAATAATCGTTTCTGTCGTAATCGGAATTGCCCTTACTCTTCCTATCTCTTCAGCCGCAATATGCATTGCACTCGGACTTACCGGACTTGCCGGCGGAGCAGGAGTTGCAGGCTGCTGTGCCCAGATGGTCGGCTTTGCAGTTTTAAGCTTCCGCGAAAACCGCTGGGGAGGACTTCTTTCTCAGGGACTGGGAACTTCAATGTTACAGATGCCTAACATCGTAAAAAATCCGTTTGTATGGCTCCCTGCAATCATCACTTCTGCAATTACCGGACCGCTTGCAACCTGTCTCTTTAAAATGGAGATGAACGGAGCTGCCGTATCTTCCGGAATGGGAACCTGCGGACTTGTAGGTCCTATCGGAGTTATAACAGGATGGCTTTCTCCAAGCGAAGCAGCTCTTGCACACGGAGCTTCTGCAATATCACCTTCTGTATTTGACTGGACAGGACTTATACTTATCTGCTTTATTCTTCCAGGTGTTTTATGCTGGCTGTTCGGAAAAATCTTCCGCCGAATCGGATGGATAAAAGAAGGCGATCTTACCCTTCCGGAATAAAAAAATAGAAACAGTTTGCGCAGTCTGTGTATTATGCTATTGATTAAGACCCGCTTTTAATTTAAATTTTACACATGGCTCGCAAACCAAAGCAGAATTTAAAGCACTCAAAACGCAAGGCCAAATCAGAAGGACGCAACGGAACTGGAAGGCTCATTCTTACCGGACTTGTAATTATTGCACAGATTGATCTCGCATTCATCCAGCTTCTTAAGTTTCAGGATGCATTCCCGGTTACATATCTTATATCGTGGGCAGTTTCGCTTGTTACGGTTCTTATCATTCACAGTCAGAGAAAAAATTCTGCAATAAAAGTTCCGTGGATTATTCTTATACTTGCACTTCCTGTTTTTGGCGTTTTCCTTTATTTCATCACGGAACTTTCTGCAAAACTCAGCGGCATGAAAAAGCGCTACAGAAAAACTCTTGAACAGATTCTTCCGCACGCTTCACAGGATTTGACCATAATCCGAGAACTCGAAAAAAAAGACATTACTGCTGCAAACATGTTCCGCTATGTTCAGATGAATTCCGGTTATGCAGCTTTTAAAAATACAAAAGTTGATTTTTATGCAGATGCAAAGGAAGGCTACGAACAGCAGTTAAAAGATATCAGCAGAGCAAAGAAATTCATCTTCCTTGAATATTTTGCAATCGAAGACACAATTTCTTTTCATCAGCTGGAAGAAATTCTTGTTCAGAAAATTAAGGAAGGAGTAAAAATCAGAATCATCTATGATGACATAGGAAGCATCGGATACATAAGCAAACGTTTTTATAAGAGAATGCTTTCTCTTGGAATTGAGTGCTGCATGTTTAATCCGGTTGTTCCGTTCTGGAAGGCTTTTTTAAATCACCGCGACCATCGTAAGATTGCGATCATCGACGGAGAAGTAGGTTTTACAGGAGGCTGGAATCTTGCTGATGAATACTTCGGCTACAAAAAACCGTACGGCGAATGGAAGGACACTGCAGTCCGTCTTGAAGGTGAAGCCGTAAAAAATCTTATGCTCATCTTCCTTGAATTATGGAATTCAACAAAAAACACAAACTACCGCGATAAAGATTTTACTTCGTATTTTTCTACAAAGAAATTCAATTTTAAAAATTCAGGTTACGTTCAGCCTTATCCTGTAAATCCGCTCAGTCTTAATCACACGGGCGAAGACGTCTACATGAACATCATCAGTTCAGCAAAAAAATATGTTTACATAACAACGCCGTATCTTCTGCTGATGGACGAAATGAAAAAGGCACTTACGCTCGCTGCAAAACGCGGAGTTGACGTAAGAATCATTACGCCGGGAATTCCCGACAAAAAGCTGGTCTACAAAATTACGCGCTCTTACTACGGACCTCTTGTAAAAGAAGGAGTTCTTATTTACGAATTTACACCGGGCTTCTGCCATGCAAAACAGGTAGTTTCTGATGATGTGGTTGCAACCTGCGGAACCGTAAACTTTGACTTCCGCAGTTTCTATCATCATTTTGAAAACGGAGTTCTTCTATATAACTGCCCCGCAGTTAATGATATAAAGGAAGATTTTTACAATCTCTTTGCAAAAAGCCGCGAAGTCTCTTCCGAGTACAAATTTCAGAGGGGATTCTTTAAGCGGTTCATGGACGGAATTTACAGACTTCTGGCTCCAATGCTGTAGAAATACGGTCATTTTTATCAAATTTTCCTCTATTAACGCAAAAAAACTGCATTTTTTTAAAGTTTTTTTTAAAATTATGTCAAATTTTCACTTTTTTATGTTATAATAATCGTTGCTTTTACGGGGTAAAAAACCCGATATAAAAAAGTTGATTCAGGAGCTGTTGTGAACAAGCGAGATTTTCCGAAGATACATTTTTACGACCAGGACTTTGTTGATATATATGATAAATCCTGGAACTGGCTGCAGGACTATTGGATTGACCCGGCAACAGGCGAAACTTCCCCGGACGGACTCTTTATTTATCCGCAGAAAGGTCAGTTCATTCTTGATCAGGCCGAAGCTATTTTCTCTTCATTTTTCCTCGTATACTCAAACAGGAATTATCCTGCAAATAAGAACATTGATTACTTTTATGAACGTCAGGAAGAAAATGGTGCTATCCGCTGGAAATATGATACAACCACTGACAAACCTATCACTTCTAAGCATAATCCCGAAGGTGTAGGTCTTCCTCTTTTTGCATGGGCAGAATTCAACTTATATCACAAGAGTGCAAACAAACGCCGCATAAAGGAAGTTGTTCCGGTTCTTGAGCGATACATGGAATGGATTGACCGCACCTTTAAACAGCAAAACGGTCTTTATTCAGTTCCGGCAGAAAGTTCAACAATGTTCAATTCACCACGAAAAGGCGTTTACTATCCGGTTGACTTTAACTCATGCATGGCAATCAACGCAGCGCACATGAGCGCCCTTGGTGATATTCTTAACGACAAGGAATTAAGCTTTAAGTACAAGAAAATGTACTTTAGCCTTAAGACAAGAATCAACTCTCTTATGTGGGACAATGATACCGGCTTCTACCACGATCTTGCAAAGGATGAAAGCCGGCTTCCTCAGAAAACGGTTGCAGGTTTCTGGCCGCTTCTTGCTGAACTTCCGAACGCAGACAGGGCAGATATTCTTATTGCTCACTTAAGCAATCCTAAAACCTTCGGTACAGACCATCCGTTCCCTACTTTAAGTGCAGACAGTTCTGACTTTAAAGAAAGCGGAGAAGGATTTAAAGGTTCTGTTTTCCCGCCGTTCAACTTTATGATTATAAAGGGACTGGAAAAATATCAGCGCTACGACTTTGCCCGTGAATGTGCAATCCGCCACCTCTACTTTATTCTCGAAGGTTTAAGTCCGTTAGATACAAAACAGAAGGGCGACCTCTACGAAGCATATCTTCCAAACAAGGAAGGTCCTGCTGCATGCAAGGGAGAAAGCGACTTCCCGCGAAAAAGGTTCATGCACTATGTAGGACTTTCTACGATTGCCCTTATGATAGAAAACGTTATCGGATTAAGCATCAGTCTTCCACGCAAAACTGTTGACTGGATTATTCCGAACCTCGAAATAATGGGAATAGAAAAACTTTCGCTTAAACGCAACCTTGTTACAATTTTAAGCAACAAGAGTACCCGCGGATGGGAAATCCAGATGGAAAGCGAAAAGCTCTATTACTTTACAATCAACATTCTGGAGCAGAAGAAAAAGACACTGCCGATTCCAAGCGGTAAGTGTTCAATGCTTATAGACAAACTGTAAAAACAAAAATGAATCAGCCGCGTGCAGTCGTTGAAATCGGCTCTACGGGCATACGCCTTCTGGTTGCCGAGCTCAACAGTGACAACAAGTTCAATATCCTCGACAGAGCAGAGCAGCCGGTAAACATCGGGCGTGATGTTTTTACCAACGGTGTCATCAGCAGGGAAACTCTTCTTCTCTGTTTAAAGATTCTTCTTCGTTTTAAAGAGCAGCTTCTTTCGTGGGGCATTACTGCAGCAGAAACAGTCGTTGTAGGAACAAGTGCAGTCCGAGAAGCTTCGAACCGCGATCCTGTAGTTGACCGCATCAATGTTAAGACTGGTTTTACTGTACGCGTAATTGACGGTCTTGAAGAAAACCGCCTCATGTATATTGCAGTCACTGAATGCCTTAAGGACGAAGAAGTAAGCGTTCGCCGCAGGGATTCAATCATTCTGGAAATAAACGGTGCCTCTACAGAAATGATGCTTATGGAAAACGGCCGCATGGTCGGAGCCCATACGCTTCGTCTTGGAACAGTTATTATTGAACAGAACATACGTGCCCTTACCGGAAGCATGTCAGATGCACGGCGCTTTGTAGACGAATTCATCAACAACACGCACAATGTACTTAGTGCAGAAATGAGTTTTGCAAACGTAAAGCAGTTTATTGCACTCGGTAATGACATGAAGTTGGTTGCTCTTTTTGCAGGAAAACCTGTTTCTTCTTTTTTGTGGAAAATTGCCCGTAATGATTTTGAACGGTTTATTGATGATGTTATACGTTATACTCCGGAAGAATGTGTTGCGAAATTTAAAATCAACTACAACGATGTAAACACTTTTCTGATTTCGCTTATTGCCTACAAACAGTTTGTAAGCCTTACTCAGGTTCAGGAAATTCTTGTGCCGGAAACTTCGCTCAGAGAAGGACTTCTGTTTACATCGGCCGGTACAGAAAATGATGCAGTTCGAAGCGATTTCGAAAGTCAGATTTTTGCAAGTGCTTCTACACTTCTTAGAAAATACAACGGCGACGAAAAGCATGCAGAGTTCGTACGGGATGTAAGTCTTAAGCTTTACGATGCTCTGGAAAAAGAACTCGGTCTTGAAAAATACTGCCGCACTCTGCTTCAGGTTAGTGCAATTCTTCACGATGTAGGAATGTTTATCCGCGCAGAAGATCACAACATTCACAGCAAGTACATAATTTCGCACAGTGAAATCTTCGGCCTTTCTCATGAAGACCGTCTTATCGTTGCAATGATAACGTGCTTTCATAAAGGCGCAAAACGGCCTCAGGATGATCCGGAGTTTAAACCGCTTGCACGTTCAATCCGCATGAAGATTCTAAAACTTTCTGCAATTCTTCGTGTTGCAGATGCCATGGACAGAAGTCATCATCAGAACCTGTCCGATTTTACGGTAAACTTTGCTCAGGACAGCATAACCCTCCGTGTAAAAGGTCACCACAATCTTTCGCTGGAGAAACTTGCACTTAAAGAAAAAGGTGATCTTTTTGAAAACGTATTCGGCTACAAACTTGTTCTGGTCTAGGAGGGAGAAATGTCTAAATATTTTAACCGCGAGTTAAGCTGGATAGAATTCAACGCACGCGTTCTTAATGAAGGAATCCGAACTGATGTTCCTCTTCTTGAACGTCTTTCTTTTCTTGCAATTGCTTCTTCCAATTTCGATGAGTTTTTTCAGGTGCGTGTTGCTTCCATAAAGCGCTCTCTTGCACAGAACGAAAAGCTAAAAGATTCAAGCGGACTTACCGCAGAAGAACTTCTTGAAAAAATAAGCACAAGATGTCATGCACTTTTAAGAACAACTGATTCTGTCCTGAGTTCAGAAATTCTGCCTGCTCTCGAAAAAGAAGGAATTGTATACGTTAAAAAGGAAGAATTTAATTCAGCACAAAAATCCTTTACAGACAGTCTCTTTCGTCACGAAATTTTCCCGCTGCTTACTCCGCTTAGAACAGACAGCCACGACTTTCCTCACATCGGAAACCTGAAGCTTACCGCAGCTTTCCTTCTTGAACCGATCGAAGGACTTCATCTTCTTGAATCTGAACTTACTACAAAAGAAGATGACATTGTAGCTCTTGTTCAGATTCCGGTTTCTGTAAACCAGATTGTATGGCTTCCTTCCGAAGAAGAAAATGACGGAAAAAGATTTTTTACTTTAATTGATGATGTAATCTCGCATCATGCAGCAAAACTTTTTTCGGGTTATACCGTAAAAGAATCAATGCTTTTTAAGGTAGCACGCGATGCAGATTTTGCCGTAAATGAAGATTCAGGCGGAAACTTTATTCAGGCAATGGAAGAAGTCTTAATAAAAAGGCAGTCTTCCTTTGCTGTAAGAATGGTCTGCACATCAACAAGCCCCGCATTAAAAGCCTTCATAAGCAGAAACCTTTCGCTTTCCGAAAATGATGTTTATGAAGTAGACGGAATTGTAAATACAGATGCACTTCTTTCTCTAAAAGAAAACATTACTAATCCGGAACTTTCCTATCCAAAGTGGAAAAATTTTAAATGCAGTGAATTTAAAGACAGCGAAACAATCTGGGATACACTCCGGCAAAAAGATGTTCTTCTGAATGTTCCCTACCAGAGTTTTGAACCGGTTGTACGTTTTGTTCAGGAAGCTGCAAAAGATAAAAATGTTCTTGCAATCAAGATGACGCTTTACCGAACAGGAAACGATAGCCCGATTGTAAAGGCTCTAAAAGAGGCGGCACAGAACGGTAAACAGGTAACTGTCTTTGTTGAACTAAAAGCCCGCTTCGATGAAAAGCGCAACATCGCATGGGCTTCACAGCTGGAAAACGCAGGAGTCATTGTTGTATACGGAGTTGTAAACCTTAAGGTTCACGCAAAAGCCTGTCTTGTCGTAAGAAGGGAAAGCGACGGAATGCGACGCTATGTTCATTTAAGTACCGGTAACTACAACGCAAAGACCGCACGCCAGTATCAGGACTTTTCTATTTTTACAAGCAACCATGACATAGCTTCAGATGCAACACTTTTCTTTAACGTAATTTCCGGTTACAGCGCACTTCAGACAATGCGCAATCTTTACATGGCTCCTGTAACTTTAAAAAGCCGCCTGCTTGAACTTATTGAACGCGAAATAAGACAGGCTCAAGACGGAAACAGCGGACTCATAATCGCAAAGATGAACAGCCTGTGTCACAAAGAAATTGTCGATTCCCTCTACAAGGCAAGCTGCGCCGGAGTAAAAATTCTTCTGAACGTAAGAGGAATCTGTACACTCGTTCCGGGAGTAAAGGGTCTTAGCGAAAACATAAAAGTTGTAAGCATTATTGACCGCTACCTTGAACACAGCCGCATCTTCTATTTTGGAAACGGTTCGTCTCCTGAACTTTATCTTGCAAGTTCCGACTGGATGGACAGAAATCTTGACCGCCGCATAGAACTCATGTTCCCGATAACAGATCCTGTTGTTTTTGCAGAAGTAAAAGAAACCCTCGATCTTTATTTTAAAGACAACACTCATTCACATATTCTTCAGAAAGACGGCAGCTGGAAAACTGTACGGCCGTTAAAAAAAGAAGAAGAAGTCCGCGTTCAGGAAGTGCTTTATAAGAAATATAAAAAGCGGGCCGAACTTGCAGAGTCACAGCCCGCTCCTGAATTTATCGTAAGAAGAAGTTAGTTAAAACTAAAACTTGTAACCGGATCACAGAAAAGTCTTACAAGTTCTTTCTGACTTTTGTGACGGCTCTTTATAAACAGAGTTCCTGTTTCGGCCTTGTAAACATAACCCGATGAGTTATAAGTTTCAAAGCGAGGGTCTGTTCTGAACATAATTCCCTGCATTTCTATCTTAGCATGGAAAGTCGGAACACCTTTAAAGATAAGGTAGTTTGTAAGTCCGAGAGGGAAATCAATATTAATACTTACAGTTCCTTCTTCGTCCATTGTATAGCCGCTGACATCTGCACATGTCCAGACCCATACAGGACGTGAACCGTAGTAACCGAGGATCTGCTGGTGCGGATAGAACCTGTTGTCCGTAACAATAAGCGGATAAAGCTGCGAAAGAGTGCGCCAGTCAAACTGCTGAACTTCTACAAGAGCAGTATTTATAAGAAGCCGTCCTGCCTCTGCAAGATCACTGCGGTTAAGTACCGGAGCTCCGGCCAAAAGAGCTGAACCAATTTCTGCATAAAGAAGAGTTCCGGCCTTGTTGCCGTTAAAGCTTAAAGTAAATGAATCATCTTTTAATGAACAGTTGTCTTCTATTTCTTCTATACAGCGGCTTAAAAGAGGTTCAAGAAGTGCTGCCTGTTCTTTTGCAGAAACGCTGAGCTGTGCATAAACCTTGAGTATTGCTCCAGCCTGTACAAGATTCGGTGAGAAGTCGGATATGTAACCGGGCATTGTAAGCAGGTTCTTTACGCGCTGAGTTTTCTTTTCGCGGAGAATAAAGTCTGTAATTCCGTCCATGCTGAATATGTCGGCGTTACGTGTTGAAATTGCGTTGTCTACCATTGACATGATGTTGTCGTTCTGCATGACAAGAGTTTCGTCCATTTCTACAAGACTTGCAAAATACGGTGCAGTAAAATAAGTTCGCTTTGTTCCCCTTCTGAACGAAGAAGGTACGCTGTCCAGAGCTTCGTTAAATTTATTGACGGAAGCCATTTCTGCAACATAAACGGCCATTTCGTTTTCACTTACAACATCAGACTGGGAAGAAGAAAGTACCGACTGAAGTTTTGAAAGCGATTCCTGACGAAGAAGTTTTACGTTTGCTTCATAAGTTTCTGCATCTGTTCCAGGGAAACCGGTAATCTGATCAAAAGTAAATTTCTGAACTGGATTATATGAAGTAAAATATGCACGGGGTTCTGTTTTTGAAAGGTGCATTTTTGAATCAACAAATTCGCCTGCATAAAGTGCAAAAAGTCCGTCCTTTGCAAACAGTGAGATCCTGTTTCTTGTAGAAGAATCCGGGGTTGCATTTTCGTTAAGACGATAGGGAACAAAAATTGAATTTACATTGTCGCCGAACAAAGCATCAATAGAGAATTTAATTCCGTTTTCTGCTTTTTTATCTGCCGTAAGAACAAGAACCGTACCGCCTGTAAACTCCATCTTAAAACCGGAGTCCGTTTTTTCCCAGGCAACAAGCGACAGCGGCCTTTTTCCGCCAAAAGGAGAAACTGCTTCTACGGAAGTTTCTTCATCAGCATAAAAAACAAGTCCCTTGTATTCAGCACGGAACCTGCCGGTAAGACTAAGGTTGTGATTTTCGTCTTCTTTCTGATATATAGTAACGGAAAGATCGTTTATTGACTGAGAAATAAGTGATTGTGTCTTAAATTGAATAACAAAAATGCCGATAATAACTACGGCATAAAGGACCAATAGTCCCGAAAACTTTCTTAACGGATGTTTACGCATTTTGACTATTTTACTTCTTAAGGCTATAAAATTCAATTATACGGTGAAAATATTATGAATAAAAAAATGACTGATTTTATTAAACTTCTTTTAACCGCTGTTCTTGTTTCTGCACTTTTTTCCTGTGCAACAACACCTGCCGATTCAGGACAGACTATACAGACAGAAAGTTCTGACTATATTCCTGACAACGAATTTACGGTTGAAGGATTTCTAGAAAACGTAAAAAACATTGCACGCACCGGAGACTATGCTTCTTCTCTTTATGAATTCCAGCGCATTTCTCCAAAAACAAAAAAACGAATCGGATTAAACCGAGAACTTTACTATTTTAAAGCTCAGCTTCTTAATGTAACGGGCGATTCAGACAGTGCACTAAAGCAGGCAGATGAACTCCTTAAAAAATATCCTTCTGATGAAAAACTCATCACTTTTAGAAAGAACGTTAAAAAACAGAAGTTTATGTCACAGTTAAGAAAAGAGCTTGATGCAGAAAATCAGTCCGGAGCAATAACTCTTTTTGATTCTCTTGATGATGATTTCAAAAATGATTTTCAGCTTTCACTCATGAAGGCATCTCTTCTTACTGCAGAAAACCGTCTTGATGAAGCCGAACAGGAATGTGACAGAATCGACGCATTCAATCCGTCGAGTATTGAAGTTATGGAAATCCGCCTTGCAATAACGGAACGCCGCGGAGATACAAAAAAGAAAAACGAGCAGCTCAAAAAAATAGTTGCAAAAGATCCCAAAAACGCACAGGCAAATATTGAACTTGCAGAAGGTGCCGCAATTAAGAAGAATTACGGTCTTGCAAAAAAATATTATCAGACTGCACTTTCCGGAAATCCAAAAAATGAAGATGCTCTGTTCGGACTTGCTCAGATGGACTACTATCTGGAAAATGATCAGGCTGCAAAAAAAACACTTGAACGCCTTCTCGAAATAAATCCGTCAAACGCACAGGCTTACTCATATCTTGCAAAGCTTGCTTATGCCGATGACAAATACAAGATTGCCGTAAACAACATCGAAAAAGCAATTGCAATAGATGACAAAAACTACGACTACTATCTGGATTACGGACTCTTCCTTCGTTCTGCAGGACGCTTTAAGGATGCAGAAGATTCCTGGACAAAAGCAATTGCACTTAAACCAGACTATTTTCTGGCTTATGCATACAGAGCCGGAATTTATGATGAACAGAATAAATTTAAGGAAGCTCTTGCTGACTATAAAAAAGTAATTCAATTTAATCCGAAGTATTACTTTGCTTACGAAAGCATCGGCATTCTTGCGCTTCATGAAAAAAACTACAAGGATGCACTTTTTGCATTCCAGACCTGCCGTGATTATAACAAGGAAAACATTTCCTATCCGCTTATGATTACTTACTGTTACTACATGCTTGGAAACGAAAACGAAGCAAAGAAATTCAGTGAAAGCGTTTACAGAAGGTTATCTGACAAGGGCAGCATGGATTACAAGATGCTTCGCGCCTATCACGATAAAAACGGGTTCCAGACTTTTCCGCAGCAGATAGCAGCACTTAAGAATATAAATGAACGTGGAAAGATGTATTTCTACCTTGCACTTTTCTATGAACTTTCGGGTTCCACAGAAGCAGCAAAAGAATTCTACTCAAAAGTACTGAACATGAACAGTCCGATGTTCTTTGAATACAGGCTGGCAGAGTGGACTGTTGAGTGATTCTTGGCAATTGGTAATTTTTAATTCATAATTGTTAATGCATAATTTTTAATTCATAATTGGTAATTCATAATTGGTAATGCATAATTGGTAATTGTGAATCAATGAATTAAACATATGCATTATCAATTAAGAATCAGTAAAAACCTTTATATAATCAGCAAGAAAATCAACGGTGCCGTCTATTCCGAGCTTACTTGAATTTATACAAAGGCTGTAGGTTGAAGCATGGCCCCACTTTCCTTTTTTACAGAAGTGATCATGATAAAGCCGTCTTGTCTTGTCGTGGCGTTCAATTGTCTTTACGGCATCCTTTTCTGATTTGCCGCGCTTTTCCATGACA
>JAGABO010000145.1 GCA_017614655.1 Treponema sp.
CCATCCGGAAAAATTATTCTTATCGACAGTTTTGAAGACGGAAACTTCTGGCAGCCGTTAAGCGACATTGCAGACAAAGATAATTCAACAGAAACACAGACGGGTACCCAGTGGTCATCAGAAGGAGAAACCGGGGGCGTATGGACCTTTGCGAAAACTCCGCGCGGAGAAAATTCCGTTTTCTACTGCGATGCCTTAAGCTACAGAAAATGGAAGGGAGCTTCGTATTTAATTGCAGACATCAATAATACGACATCATCTTCTTTAAGGGTTTTTCTTACGGTAGAAAGCGATGACAAAACCTACACAAGCCGTTCAACAGGAATCGGTACAGGCGAAAATGTAAATGTCTGCTTTAATCTGGAATCTGCCCTGGAAGAAACAGAAAGCATTAAATCCATCCGTATCGGAGTTATGGGAAGGGCACCAGCCGGAAGCATTTTTGTAGACAATATCCGGCTTGTAAAATAATTAAGAGACTTTTACCTTGTAAGCAGGACTGTTTTTTCTCCGGAAGGATGAGTTCCGTCCGGAAGAACCTTGTACGGTTTAAACACAAGAGCTCCGGTTGAATCATCAGAAAGGAACGAAATCATATACATTCCCTTA
The DNA here is from genome assembly GCA_017614655.1 of Treponema sp. Taxonomy (GTDB): domain Bacteria; phylum Spirochaetota; class Spirochaetia; order Treponematales; family Treponemataceae; genus Treponema_D. Next base: position 610 of record JAGABO010000145.1, read on the forward strand.
AAAAGCGGATTTTCTGTATTTGACCTGAACTGAATGTAGTCCGCACCAAGCACCGTAACCTTTGTATAAAGCCCCGAATCATTTATAATGTCTCCGGTTGCCGTATAAAAGCCTCCGTCAAAAACAACGGAAGTATCATCTGCCATTTTCCAGCCTTTTTCCTGTTCAAGAATACGTACAAAATCTGTGCCGGAAGATCCGCCTTCTTTTTCTGCACGGGAACCCGGAAGAAGTTTTTTATAGCTTCCGTCCCAGAGGTTAGTTTCGGTAATGAGCATGCGAACGTCATCCTGAATCCGCAGGTTTATTTCATCAACATTACGGAGAGAAACGTCTATGCGCCTCTGAAGGTTTTCTATTTCCTGATTGACCGTAAAAAGATAAATGCCGTTTCTTCTTAAGTTACTGCGCGTCCATTCATAGATTTCTTCTTCCTGACGAAAGAAAATAATTTCACGTCCGTCATAATCAAAGAAAACATAATAATCACCGTCAGGGCTTTTCTTGCACCACAATCCGTTTAAGAAACCTGCAAAAGTTTCTACAGTTCCGTCCTGAATGCGTTCAAGCTCTTTCTGGGCAATCTTTATTCCGGCTACACGGAGACGTTTTGTTTCCTTATAGCAGCCTTCGGATACGGACCAGTCATAACAGATCTGAAGCTGATCGGTTCCGTTTCCCGCAGAATCTGATTTGTAAACCCATATAGGATAGCTTGCACCGTTTGCACGGGAGCGGTCATATTCATCATAACGGTCTACCTGCTGAATAAAAATGCTTCCGTCACCGGACAAGTCTGCAATCATCTTAACAATTATTGCGCCTGCCCTTTGTAAAAGAAAAAATGCCTGCAGCACAGAATCGCCGTTTTCCTTAAAGCCCTGGTAAACAAGAGCCGTTCTGTGATCTCCTGTTAAATCCATTCCCGTAAAAGAGAATGAACTTGACTGAATAATCTGTGTTGCAATTACAGCTTCCCGTTCGTAAGCAAAATTATCCGGATTATAGATTCCTACAATAAGTGAAATGTATGGACTTGAAGCCGTCTTTACGGCATTTATCTGATCATCATAGCCGTCTCCGTTAAAATCCTGACTTACGACACCGATTAAAGTTTCGTCGCTCCTTAAATCAATAAGGGAAGTAAGTGTGTCATCATCCTGAGAAGACGTTTCGAAAGAGGAAGTTTTTGCTTCTGACTGAAATCCCGATGATGCATCAACCGGGAAAACAAACTGCTCCTGCCGTGCCTGAATAAGATACTCGTTTGCTATATAAACGGAGGCTATTAAAACAGCGGCAAGAACAATAAGAACTGCAACAATTCTTTTTTTCATGGAATCTATAATATATGCAAGACTTTTTTATTACAAGCCTGCAAAAACTCCGTGAAGAATCGAAAGTCCTGCATCAAGTTCCTTTTTAGTAATATTAAGCGGCGGCACAAAGCGGAGTACGTCTGCACCTGCTGTTGCAAAAAGAAGTCCTGCTTCAAGACATTTCTTTTCTACTTCGTGCGGATTTAATGTTACCTGAACACCTGTAATAAGGCCCGTTCCCCTTACATCCTTTACAAAGGGAAGGTTCCAGCTTTTTATTACACTGCGCATGTATTCGCCTTTTTCTGAAACTGATTCAAAAAAGCCCGGCTTTAAAAGATTGTCAAGTACGGCATCGGCTGCAGCACAGGCAAGAGGATTTCCCGCAAAGGTTGACTGATGATCGCCTGCCTTAAACACATCGGCTTTTCCGCGGTAAACACAGGCTCCCATCGGAACACCGCCTGCAATTGCCTTAGCAAAAGTTATTGCATCAGGATGAATGCCAAGTGCATCGCTTCCAAGAAGGGCACCGGTGCGTCCCATACCCGTCTGAACTTCATCACAGATGATGATTGCTCCTGCCTTGCGCGCAAGTTCACAGGCCTTCTTAATCCATTCTTTATCAAGAGGAATAACGCCGCCTTCACAGAGAACCGGTTCAAAGAAAAATGCGGCTGTTGTTTCGTCAAAAGCGTTTTCAAGACCTTCGTAAGAATTTGCTTCTATTGACTTAAAGCCTTCTACG
>JAGABO010000146.1 GCA_017614655.1 Treponema sp.
CCCACGGACTTCTCGGGTTGATTTCCATTCCGGTAAACTTATTGTAGGCTTCTGCAATTTCAGGGAGGTTCGTAAAGTCAAGTTCAGGGTCTACGCCTTCGGAGAACATGTTGAGCGCAACGTTTACGATGTCGAGGTTTCCGGTTCTCTCGCCGTTACCGAAGAGACAGCCTTCCGTTCTGTCGGCACCTGCAAGAAGTGCAAGTTCTGCAGAAGCATCACCCGTTCCCCTGTCGTTGTGGCAGTGGGTAGAAATGATTACCTTATCGCGTTCAGAAATATGTTTTGCAAAATATTCGATTCTGTCGGCATAAACATTCGGTGTATAGCATTCAACCGTAGTCGGAAGATTCATGATGATTTTTTCGCCGGGTAAAAGTCCCCATTCAGCTTTTACGGCTTCACAGACTTCGAGGGCATAATCAATTTCGGTCATCGAAAAGCTTTCCGGAGAATATTCAATCCTGATTTTCTTTCTGTCTTCTTCCGAAAGGCAGCTCTTGATGCAGCGCACTCCGTCAATTGCAATCTGCTTGATTTCTTCCTTACTCTTTCCAAAGGTGTACTTTCTCTGAGCCGGAGAAGTTGAGTTATATATATGGAAGATTGCCTTGCTGCAGCCTTTTAAGGCTTCGACAGTTTTCTTTACAAGTTTTTCGCGTGCCTGGCACAAAACCTGAATCGTAACGTCTTCAGGAATGTGATTTTCTTCTATGAGGCGGCGGCAGAACTCGTATTCAGTATCGCTTGCAGCCGGAAAACCGACTTCTATTTCCTTAAAGCCGATCTTAACAAGAAGGTCAAAAAATGCAAGTTTTGTTTCTATTCCCATAGGATTAACAAGAGCCTGGTTTCCGTCGCGCAGGTCAACAGAACACCACAGCGGTGCCTTTGTAATTCTCTTTGATGGCCACGTTCTTTCTGAAAAATCAAGGTCAATGAAAGAACCGTACTTTCCGTTTGGATTCATTCCCGGCATAATCTACCTCCGTTAAAAACACAAAAAAATAAAAAAAGACCCGCTGCCAAAGCAACAGGTCTTAAAAGTCATTTTCATTTATGATATGAACCTTTCCGCACTGTCCTCTGGCATTCAGCATGAGAAAAATAGTTCTAGGAAAAGGTTCGTCAAAATCATGATTATTTTATATACCCAACTTCCGAAAGTGTCAATCAGTAACGGTAAAACCAAAACTGACGTGTGAAACCCCGCAGGTACTATAAGTTATCAAAATAACCTTTGGCCTTAAGAAGTTCAGCGTTTAAGATTCCGCCGAGGGCAGCACCGCGCTTTGTGTTGTGGCTTAAGGCAACAAACTTTACGTCAAATACATTGCACGGGCGAAGGCGACCGATTACGCAGGCCATGCCTTTTTCTGTTTCGCGGTCACGTCGAGGTTGAGGTCTGTTTTCTTCGTGGCGCACAACAATCGGATGAACCGGTGCACTCGGAAGGTTAAGTTCCTGAGGCACAGATTTGTAAGAAGTCCATACGCGCTCGATTTCTTCAAGGGAAGGCTTTTTGTCTTCCGGAAGATCAAACTCAAGCGAAACACAGGCCGTGTGTCCGTCAATTACAGGAACACGGGTACATGTTGAACTTACTTTCGGGAAATCTGCATTTGCAATTTTGTCTCCGTCAACTTTTCCTAAAATCTTAAGGCACTCTTTTTCTGTCTTTTCCTCTTCGCCGCCGATGTATGGAACAATGTTGTCAATCATGTCAAAAGAAGGAACGCCCGGATATCCTGCACCGCTTGTTGCCTGAAGAGTTGTAACAATCATTCTCTTAACAGGATAACCTGCCTGAATGAGCGAATGAAGCGGCATCATGTAAGTCTGAAGTGAGCAGTTAGGCTTTACTGCAATAAAGCCCTTGTCCCAGCCGTGATGTTCCTGCTGCTTTTTAATGATGTCGAGGTGTGAATAATTGATTTCCGGAACGAGCATCGGAACGTCTTCTGTCCAGCGGTTTGCACTTGCATTTGAAACTACAGGAATTCCGAGGGCAGCATAAGCTTCTTCGAGAGCCTTGATTTCGTCCTTTCCCATTTCGAGTGCGCTGAATACAAACTTGCATTTTCCGACAGCAAGCTTTGCATCATTTGCATCCTGAATCGTAAGGTCTGCAACGTCAGAAGGAATTTCTTCTCCGATGAGCCACTTTGAAGAAACTACATCCTTATAAAGCTTTCCTGCACTGCGCGGACTTGCTGCAACATAAGTTACCTTAAACCACGGATGATTTTCCAGAAGCTTAATGTAACGCTGGCCTACCATTCCGGTAGCACCGAGAACACCTACAGATATTTTTTCCATTTTTTTTCTCCTGATTAAAGAGCGCAGTTTTTAATTGCGTCTTCGATGATTTTCTTTGCTGCCTCTGTCGGTTCAGAAAGAGGAAGGCGTACGCTTCCTGCAGGAAGTCCCTTTACGTTCATTGCATACTTGATGCAGGTAGGGTTTCCGTCTACGAAAGCTGCGCGGAAGAAAGGCTGAAGCCTGTAATGAATTTTACGTGCCTCACTGAATTTTCCTTCTTCGCATTTATGTACAAGTTCTCCCATAAGGGCAGGAATCATGTTGGTAACAACAGAAATAACTCCGTCTCCGCCGGCTGCCATAAGAGGAAGCGTAAGGCCGTCATCACCGCTCATTACGGCAAAGTCCGGCTTTGAAAGCTTAATCTTTTCTATTACTTCCATCATCTGGTTGATGTTTCCGCTGGCTTCCTTTACCCCGACGATATTAGGAAGCTTTACGATGCGCTCAAGAAGCGGAACAGAAATATTCTTTCCCGTGCGTCCCTGAATGTTGTAAACGACAACCGGAACTCCAACCTTAGAAACAGCTTCGAAGTGGCGGTAGATTCCTTCGTCACTCGGCTTATTATAGTAAGGAGTTACAACAAGGGCAAAATCTGCACCGAACTTTTTGGCACGTTCGCAGTAGCGTACGGCATCGCGGGTATTGTTGCTTCCCGCACCAACCATTATCTTTACGTCTTTTCCGTTTTTCTTATTGAAGTCTTTTACAAGTGGAAAAATAATCTCAAGAAGTTTTTCTTCTTCGTCTTCATCAAGAGTCGGAGTTTCTCCGCTTGTTCCAAGGGGAAGAAGTCCGTCTATTCCCTGTTCCAGCTGAAACTGTACGTTCTTCTTAAAACCTTCATAATCGATGCTTCCGTCGCTGTGCATCGGGGTAATCATAGCCGTATAGGCTCCGTGAATATTTGCCATATTATTCTCCAAATTCTTACAATATATTAGTGATTTTAAGCTTTTTAATCAATAAATCAGCGGACAAAAAAGAAGCTGCCCGAATAACTCAGGCAGCTTCTAAACACTCATCTCCAAAGTCTCGTTTACCTATATCCGGATAACTCAGTCACTTTGTTGCCATGATTTTACACCCGAAACCTGTAATAAAACACGGTCTTTTTTTACCTAATTTCAGGTATATTTTTACTTAAAATCAGGTAAAAACAGCTTTATTTTTGTCTTTTTTCGTTTTATATTAAAGATATGAGTATTTTTTCATTAAAAAAAGCCATAATACTGGCTGCCGCCTCGCTTCTGTCTCTTTCTGTTTTTTCAGAAGGAAAATACATTACCCATACAGAAAGAACCCTTGCAAAACAAAGGGCATACGATGCAGATTTAAATGAAATTCCTCTGGAAATAAAAGTTTTTACAGACGAAGAAGATATTTTTAACTGTTCCACAATTCCGGAAGACAGGCTCATTCCAAAAAAGCAGACCTTTAATGCAACTTATTTTCAGGGATGTCTCTGGATAGACATAGAATTTACAAAAAGAAAAGGCACACCCTTTACAGTTTACAATCTTTACTTCGGAAAGGAATATATAGATTTTGCAGAACTTTTTATAAAGAAAAACGGTAAATGGGAATTCTACGGAAGGTCAGGACGGGGAATAAAAATTCCTCAGATGACAAAACCGTCGTGGGATCAGACTATTCCAATAAACACAGCTGTACTGGACGATGAAGAAATCCAGCACATGAGGGTAAAACTTATTTCATATATCTCCCCTACACTTTCCATAAAACTCATTCCGGACCGCGCCTATGGAAAAAGCTACACCATTTATACGGCATGCAGTTTCTTTATTTACGGAATCTTTATTCTTGCAGTATGCCTGATTTTTTCCATTGCAATAATACTTCAGGATAAACTTTACCTTACGATTGCAGCAGCGGCTGTCGTGCATCTTCTAATGAACCTTCAGTTTACAGGATTCGGACCAGTTTACATCTGGAACTATCTTACGGCCCGTCCCTACGGAAGCCGAATCAGTTACCTTTTCTCTGTAGTGTTCATGTTTCTTCTTGCACTAAGCTTCAGCATTTTAAGGAAAGAAGAAGCACCGCTTGCCCCGGGTAAAAAACCGGTATTTATAATTATATCATCTGTCCTTCCTGTTGCATTTCTTATCTGCTCCTTCAGGACCAGAAACCCGATTATCGCATACACACTGTTTCTGTCTGTAACAATTGTAACAAGGGTTCTTACGGCAGGTGAAATCATCAGCCACATAAAGAAAATAAAAAGCAGGACATTTTTAATTCACATTTTCATGCTGCCGGCTCTCGTTTCAAACACAATAATTGAGCTTCTTACGCTTATCCCAATTCTTACGATTAAAGAAAAAATTCTTTCGAGTCAGCCGTCTACTCACTTAATAAATTTTGAATTTGTCGGACTTACGCTTCCTGCAATCAGTCTCCTGCTCGTAAGGTTTTCTAAAAAAGTAAAAACACTGGAAGAAACAATTTCGCTCAAAGATGAACAGAACAGGGTTCAGTCAGAAATAAATGAATTTTACCGCGACATAACTTCTAACCTTCTGCCGGCAGCAACTACAATGGAACATACACTGCGTCTTGCAAGAGAGAAAAATACGATTCAGGAAATAACGAAATACAACAGTCTTCTTTTCCAGTCGAGTACAAAAGTCCAGGATTTTCTTAGTGCTGCAATCATATTTTTTGGAGGAGCAGGAGAAAAAAAATACCGTATTCCGTTCCTTGATTTTTTTAATACGCATATAAACAGTTTTTCAAATGATGTAAAAAGAAAAGGACAGACACTTTCCATTACAGCTGCAATTCCAAACGACACAGTTGTAGTTGCAGATGAAAATATCGTACGCATTATCTTAAAAAACTTTTCCAGACAGGTAATAGACTTCTTCCCGTCTCAGACAAAAATCCGCATTCAGTTAAAAAAAGACGATGATTATTTTATCCTCATGGCGACCTCAAAACTAAAACAGGAAGATTCAAAAAGCCTGATTCAAAAACTTAAGGACAGGGAATTCAATCAGAAAATTGAACTCAAAATTTTAAGGAAAGCCTGCTCATGGTACGAAGGAGACTTTACGGCATCAGCCTCCGGAACGGATATAACATTCAAGGCAGTATTCAGGTTAAGAGAAACATCTTCGGAAGTAAAAGGAAACCTTCTGAACTCATACTCAGCAAAAAATCTACCGGACCTTTCTGCCGTACCTGTGAAAGAGGAAACAGACTCTACCCTTACAGAAGAAACCATTATAATAGAAAGCGACTATACAGAAAGAAAAGTTATGGAAGAACTTCTTTCCCCTGTTACACAGATTAAGTCTTTTTC
>JAGABO010000147.1 GCA_017614655.1 Treponema sp.
GGGTTGTTCATAAAGTTTACAAAGCGCTTTAAAACCTGCGGGTCAAACTTGATTGTATTTTTTACCGTGTCGCGGTACTTCTGGTTTTCTTCTTTTTTAAGCATGTTCATGAATGCGGAATTATAAACGCGGTGCATTCCGAGTGTGCGCGTAAAGTATCCTTCCATCATCCAGAAAGCTTCTGCAAGTAAAAGTGTGTCCGGCATTTCTTTTGCACAGCGATCTACGACTTCTCTCCAGAATTCGTTCGGGATTGCATCTTCAAACTGCTGTGTCGTCAAAGAGTGACGGCTTCTTGTTGCAATGTCTCCTCCGTGTCCAGGCTCCGGATACCACAGGCGGCGAATGTGTTTTTTTGCAAGAACCATTGCTGCATCAAAACGTATAATCGGAAAGTTGCGTGCAACTTTTAAAATCTGCTGCATTACGGCTTCGCGTGCTTCTGGATTTAAAAAGTCAATCTGTGCCGTATCGTTCCATGGCATTCCCGTTCCGTCGTTACCATGATAAATATAAGTAACGTCTCCGGTATAATTGTCTACGCGTTTAAAACATACGGCGCAGTCGGTTTTTGAATAGTAATGGTTTTCGAGGTAAACGCTTACGCGTCCGTCCTGGCACAAATCTTCGCCGTTGTAATCATACTGTGGGAACGGATTGTCTTTTGAAGTTATAAAATAATCAGGATGTTCAATTACCCATTTTCCGTCCATACCGGTGTGATTCGGAACCATGTCGCTTGCAAGGCGGATTCCTCTTGCCCAGCATCGTGCGCGAAGGTTTTCCAATGCGCCCCATCCGCCTAAGTTTCCGGCAATTTCGTAATCCCAGAGGGAATAGGCACTTGCCGTAGCTTCGGGATTTCCGTTTATCTGCTTGATTCTTCTTGAGGCGTAACTTCGTTCCCAGAGTCCTATGAGCCAGAGACCCGTAAAACCTTCGTCGCGTAAAGCATCAAGTTCTTCATCTGGAATCTGGTCAAGGCGGTTTATGTCGCGGTTATATTTTTTAGAAAGCTGGTAAAGCCACACAAGAACCGTTTTTGCCATGAGAACAACTTTAGGCATCCAGTCGCGGTCAGGAGAAAAGCGTTCGTATTCGCGCATGAGGTTTTCGTAAGAGTATGCGTCCATCGAAACTTCGCCGCCGTTTGTAGGATGCCACGCAGCTTTTTCTTCTTCGCTTAAGGTATCGATTCCTTCAAGAAGACGGCGGATCCAGTCGGCAAGTAAATCTTTCCAGTAAGTGCGGATGTAGTCGAGCTGTCCTTTAAGTGAAGTAGGGCTTGCAATTACCGGTTCCTTGAGCATGGTGATTAAGTCGTTGCTCTTGGGACCGAATACAGGCTGTGTCTTAAAGAATGCCTTTATCTGATTCCACGTTTTTATGTAAAGCGGATTTGTCTTTAGTTTTTCATCATCAAATAAAACAGCAAACGGATGGAATGCAGGATTTTCGTTTGCAAGATGAAGCAGGATTAATTCTTCTAAAACCTGTTCGCGGTTAGTGCGCTCTTTTTGTGTTCCCGGATCAATGCAGGTTTGCAAAAGAAATTCATCTGCAGAAATTTTTCCTTCGTAAACTGCAACCGGCGGAAACTCTTCCATGAATTCAAGAAGAAGTGAATCTATGTTTTCTTTTTTAAAGTATGTGTCTAAATCGGAAAGCAGGTTTGTAAAACTTAACGGAACTTTGTTTCTTCTGTAAAGCATGCAGATTAAATGGAACACTTCATCGATGAGTCCCATTGCATTTAATGAACCTGCACTTACTTTTTTTTCGTTCTGTCCGCGGCTTTCAAAAAGCTGATTCAATAAAATCTGGAATTCCTGAACTGCTTTAATGTCAGCAAAGATAACGTTTCCGCTTGATGAATAAAGTGACTTCTTAAAATTACACAGGTCGCGGATTTTTCGGCTTATATGAAATTCGTTGTAGGATATTTTCATTCCACACTCTCTCCTGTATCGTGCAGTGATGCTGTTTCCTTTATTTTCTGAATAAGTGGTTTATTTTTCAAGAGTGTTTCGAGGTTTTGAGGAATTCTGTATGTCCAGTTAAATGCAGAAACAGAACCAGGTATGTTGATTCTTTCGTCATCTGCATTTTCCAGATAGTATGAACCGTCAAGGAAAAGATAATCCTGCAGCGGATTTATAAACCATGCACTTTCTGTCTCTGCACATTTTTTAAGTACGGCTGCGGCAATTTCTGCAGAAAAGTTTTTCTGAAGAATAAATGCTTTTGCTTCTTCCTGAGTAAGTTCTTTTTCTTCCTGAGGTAGTTCCGGCTGTGCGCTGTCTGATTTTTTTGCAGGTGCTTTTTCCGCTTCGATAATTGCTTTGCTGAGTGCAGTAATTTTTTCCGGAGAAAAAAGTTCAAGGAACTGTTCTGCACTCTGCTTTTCTGTGTTCCACCACTGTCTTAATGTAGAAGAATCATGTACGCTTGTTGTTGCTACGCTTCGTTCCGGATATTTTTTTAACGGAACATAAGGCTGCTTTTCTGTAAACCAGTCGCGGCACCAGCGCACAACTTTTAGCGAAAGAATGTTGAACTCTTCCAGAACTTCTTCCATGCAGGGAAGGGTAACGCCAAGATCTTCTGCACATGGAATCATTTCTGATGCAGTTGTAATCGGAGAAAGAACTTTTTCTGCCTGCTGTTTCCAGAGTTCATTTTCTTTTTCTGAAATATCATCAAATATTTTTTTTAGCTTATCTTTTTCTTCTTCTGTAAGCGTTTTCCATGCAGTACTTTCTGAATAAGAATAAACTTTTACAAACTTCTGAATCTTTTTTGGAAGAAGGGTTTCTTCTATTGAATCAAGTTCGCCTTTCTTAAAGGCGCTTTTTTTGAATGCACTTTCTTCCATAAGAATAAGTGCCCTGTCTTTCCATTTTTTTATGAACGCATTTTTTACGGCAGAATCTTTTGTTTCATCATCAAAGAACTTTACGGAAGTTATATCGGAAGAAGATGTAATTTTCTTTTTAAAATTCCAGAGTTCTTCCGTTCCAAGTCTGTCGCAGATTTTTTCCAGAGCGGAAACTGCTTCATCATGATTCCACGTAATGTCTTCGATAATGCGTGTAGGAATGTGCGGTTCGGAAAGCCAGTGAATGCGGCCTTCGTCAAAGCCGGCTTTTATGAGATCAATATTCGTAAAGGAAGCAAACGGAACTGTGTGTCCAAGATATGCGCTGTCTTCGTTTTGAGAAGCTGCCCATATTCTAAAGAAGCCGAGTATGTGATCAATTCTGAATGCCGAGTAATATTCCGAAGCAAGTTTAATGCGGTTTTTCCACCACGAAAATTCATCTGCTTCGATTGCGTCCCATCTGTAAGTAGGAAATCCCCAGTTCTGTCCTGCAGGGTTTTCTCCGTCCGGAGGAGAGCCTGCGCGAAGTTCCTGGTTAAAGTATTCTCCGTGAGCCCAGCAGTCAACGGAATCTTCGTTCATAAGAATAGGAATATCACCTTTAAGAACAATTCCTTTTTCTTTTATGTAGTCTGCTGCTTCCTTAAACTGTTCGTGCGCACGAAGCTGACACCAGACAAAAAAGTTGTGGCTTGATTTAAGAGCTTTGTTGTTCCATCTGAGTTTTATCTGTTCTTTTGTCATGGAAGAAAAAGTTTTGTCCCAGCTCTTCCATGAAGCCTGCATTGCAATGTCTTTTAAATTTTTGAACACGGCATATTCAGTAACCCAGGGATTTCTTCTTGCAAAGTGTCCTAAGTCCAGTTCGAAGGTGTCTGCAAAATTTTTCTGAGGTGCTGCGGCTTCTTCTATTGAAAGTTTCTTTTTTTCTTTTGAACCTTCCGGTTTTTTAACTGCACTCTTTTTTATTTTTCCCGAAACTCTTTTTTCGATGTAAGCATAAAGAAGATGAAGAAGAGATATTTTTGCAGCAGAAAGTTTTTCGTAATCAAAGCGGGGTGTGTATTTAAAATCCTTCTGAAATTTTTTATAAGCTGCTGCAAAACTTTTATCGTTTAATAATGCTTCTTCGAATTCTGGAAGTGCAGAAATTCTTATGTACAGCGGATGAAGTGCAAAAGCAGACAAACCTGAATATGGAGATGAATGTGTTCCGGTATCATTTACCGGAAGCAGCTGTATTACGGAAAAACCGCACTCTGAACAAAAATCTGCAAACGGAATGAGCGAAGAAAAATCTCCGCAGGATTCGCTTTCTTTTGTATATAAAGCAGCAAGCGGAACTGCTATACCTGTCTTTTTAATCATGTTATCTATTATAACACGATTAAAAAGAAAAGGGCAATTTTTTTCTTTATAAAGAAAGGTTTATCATTATGAAAGGCGTGCTATTGTTTTGTCTTTGAGAAGTGATTCTTCATTAGAGAAGAAAACATAGTGTGCGTGTTTTGCAGAAAGCTCTTCCATAAAAAATGATGCATCAGCTTCAAAGGGAACATAAAATCCGATTACACTTTTGCAGTCTTTTATTCTTCGCGCGCAGTGTTTCATACTGAGCGTAAGGTTTTCTTTTTGTGAATCAGTTTTACATTCGCAGTCTGCAACAGGAACTATAATTGCAAAAAGATTTTTTTCTTCCAGTTCTTTAAGTGCATCTCTGAAAGCAGCAAGAAAATCTTCGTTGTAACTGTCTTCGTCTTTTCCGACAAGTGACCAGGTAACAGCAACTGCAAGAGCTTTTTTTTCATCCGGCATTATCGTATGCTGAATAAGATCTTCTGCTGATGCTGCAGTTTCTGCAACAGGAAGTTCACGTCCGTCGAGAAAATAAAGTCTGTTTTCTTTTCCTTCAAAAAGTCTTTCTAATTTCATGCCCGTATTGTAAAAAGAAAAAGCAAAAAAGTAAACGTGTTACTTAGAAAGATTCAGTGCATCCTGGAAAGTAAAATCAACCCAGATGATTCCTCTCTTCTGTCCGTTATCAGAAAGACATTTAAGTATTTCCGTGCCGAAGTTTTTAAGAGGCCTGTCAAAGCTTTTCCAGATTTTTTCATCAAGACCGAGGTCTTCTGACTTCCAGTTTTCTTTTCCATAGTAGCCGATCTGGAAAAAAACAGGGTTCGGTGCGTAATAGTCTGCCCATTCCGAGTAGTGAGACTTCATTTCTTCGAGACTTTCAAAAAACTGACTGTCTGTAACAAAAATCATGTCGTTATTTACACCGCGGTAAGTCGGCGGAAGAAAAGCTGTGTCCCAGTGCTTTACAAAAACTGAATATGACGGATTTACTTTTTTTACAGCCGCATCAACTTTCTGAGCAGTTTCATCATCAAGAGCAGTTCCGTCATTGCCGTCTGTTGTATTTTTGTACCATTCCGTATCAATTCCGAAACCTTTAACGCATTTGTGGTTTCTGTATTTAGTCATTACGATTGTGGCAAGCTTTTCTATATCAACAAAGCCCGGTTCAACCTGAAGCCACACATCAAAACCTGCCTTATCAAAAGCTGTCAGGTATTCTTCATTTATATCTTCTTTTGCAAAAAGTATGTCGGAAGGAATATCTTTGCCGTCGGGTTTAGGAAAGTTCAATTTGCAGGAATACGCTTTGCTTCCGGAAACTTCTCCGACAATCCAGACTAAAGCTCCTGTTGCTTTTTTATCTTTGCTTTTATTATAGAATGATTCCATTGTCTGAACATAGGAAGTCATGTCCTGTACACTTGGTTTTGTGTGGTTAAAGCCGTAACTTGAACGTCTGCATCCGGCCCATTCAGTATATCCGTTTGTATTCATAATAATTTCTCCGTTTTCATCATAGTGGAATAATTCGAAGCTTTCCCTGCTTTTAGAAGAATTTTCTGAACTGTGTTTTTTACAGGAAATAAAAGCCTGTGCAAAAACAACTGCAAAAACAGCAGAAATCATCATCAGTTTTTTCATAAAATCTTTCTCCCGAAAAACTTAATGCCGCTAATTATACAGAATTAAAAACTTAATGTCATGAGGTTCCGGCTGTAGTATTCACTTCCATTAAAAAGTGATACTCTTTTTCTATGAATACACAGGAATTTCTTAATTCAGAATATACACAGTCACTTTTAGAAAGATTTATCCGCTATGTAAAGGTTTGGACCGAAAGTGATGAAGAAGCTGCCGACAGGGGAATCATGCCGAGTGCAGAACGTGAACGCGATCTTGCTGCAATTCTTTGTGATGAACTTTCTTCGCTTGGCCTTCAAAATGTTCAGACAACGGAACACTGCTACACTTATGGTTTTCTTCCTGCAACACCGGCATTTAAAGATAAGGAGCCGTTCTGTCTTCTTGCCCACATTGATACGGTAAGTGAAGTTTCGGGAAAAGACGTTAAGCCGATTGTCTGGAAAAATTATGACGGAAAGAATCTTGAACTTGAATGCGGCGTTGTTCACAGTGTAAAAAATGATTCTGCCCTGGAGCAGGCTGCCCGTGACGGCGACACGATAATTACAGGTGACGGTTCAACTCTTCTTGGTGCAGATGATAAAGCCGGTGTTGCCGAAATAATGACTGCACTTGAATACTTTCATTCTCATCCCGAAGCTGAACACCGTGCAATAGAAGTTATTTTTTCTCCTGATGAAGAAACCGGACACGGAATGGATAAGGTTCCGCTTGAGCTTTTAAAATCAAAGTACGCTTATACTGTTGACGGAGGACACATCGGCGAACTTGAAACAGAATGCTTTAATGCCTTTAAGGCAGAAGTGATTTTTACCGGAAAACCCAAGCATACCGGAACTGCACGCCCCGACATGATAAATGCAGTAAACATGATTTCGTATTTTATAAGAAGCCTTCCGCAGAATCAGATGCCGGAAACTACGGATGAATACCAGGGGTTTTTTGCGCCGATGTCACTTGAAGCAGATATGGAAAAAGCAAAGGCCGTTCTTTTTCTCCGTGATTTTACATCGGACGGAATGGAAAAGCGTAAGTCACTTGTTAAACTTCTTGCAGAGACCACAGCGGAAGTTTACGGCGGCAAGGCAGAAGTTATTTTTACCCAACAGTACCTGAATATGAAAGAAGGGCTCGATAAAGCTCCTTATGTTACGGAAAATCTAATTAAGGCGTACAGGGCTTCCGGAATAGAAGCGGTTTTTAAACCGATTCGCGGAGGAACAGACGGCTCCCGTCTTACCGAAATGGGAATTCCGTGTCCGAATATTTTTACGGGCGGACATAACTTTCATTCGCGTTATGAATGGGCGGCCTTAAGCCAGATGTGTGCAGCCGTTAAAGTTCTTATTGAACTCTGCGGAAAATAAGGTTTGTATTCAGCGGATATATTTTAACTGATTTACAATTTTTGTTCTAACTCTTACAATGGCATTATGAATTTAAAGCGCTTTTTGTATCCCGACCTTTTGAACGGCAGCATATTCAAATCGATTCTTTTTTTTATGATTCCGATTATCACTTCATATCTTTTTCAGCAGCTGTATAACACTGCAGATACTGTAATTGTCGGACATTATTTACGCGAAGAGTCTCTTGCTGCAATAGGAGCCAGCGCTGCAATTTTTGAAATCATTCTTTTTCTTGGAAACGGCTTTGGAACCGGCTGCAGCATTGTAATTGCCCGTGCTTTCGGTACAGGTGATCATGATTATTTAAAACGTGCTGTTGCCGCTTCTGTAATAATTATAACTTCGGTTTCGGTTATAGTGATGCTGTGCTGTTTTGTATGCCTCCGTCCCGTTCTGGAGCTTTTAGGAACTCCTTCGGATATTATAGAAACTGCCCTGTCTTATATTTCAATAGTTGGAATTTTCTGCAGCGTTCTTTTTGCCTATAACTTTCTTGCCGGAATGCTTCGCGCCATAGGGAACTCTTTTGTTCCGCTTCTTTTTCTTCTGCTTTCTTCCATTTTGAATGTAATTCTTGATATTCTTCTGATTACAAAATTTGGAATGGGAGTAGAAGGAACTGCAGTTGCTACAGTTATTGCCCAGGGAATATCAGTTGTACTCTGCATTATTTACATTTTTAAGGGCGCAAAAATTCTTATACCTCATGCAGGGAGTTTTAAAATCCGCGGAACAGATGCAGGAAAGCTTTACAAAGAATTAATTGGACAGGGACTTTCCATGGCCCTTATGCTTACCATCGTCGGTTCAGGAACTCTTGTTTTACAGTCGGCAATCAACACTTTTGGAAAATACATAATAGCGGGACATACTGCTGCAAGAAAAGTTTTTTCTTTGTCCTGCGTCGTAATCTTTAGTATTGGAATGACGAGTTCAACTTTTGTTTCGCAGAATTACGGAGCAAATAATATTGAACGTGTAAAGAAGGGTGTAAAAATTACAGTCCTCATGACAATCTGCTATGGAATGATTCTTACGGCGCTTTCATTTTTTATAATCCGGCCGTTTTTTAAGTTTATTTCCGGTTCAGAAAATCAGGAGCTTCTGGACTACGGAACAAAGTATCTTCAGTTTGCGTTTCCGTTTTTTACAGTTTTAGGTCCGCTCATCATTTTAAGAAATTCACTTCAGGGGATTGGCGCAAAAATCCTTCCTTTAATTTCGAGTATTGTGGAACTTGCAGGAAAAATTCTTTTTACACTTATTCTGATTCCGCTTCTGGGGCAGTGGGGAATCATTCTCTGTGAACCGCTTATCTGGTGTGTCATGACGGCTCAGCTTGCAGCTGCATTTATTATGAGGATAAGGAAAATCGGCAGCCGGAAAGCGTTAAATTCCGTTAAAACGTCATGTAAAGACGTTAATAATGATAAATCCTAATTGATTTTATAAAAAAACTGCTTTTTCCCGTAAGATTTTAAACTTTTTCTGGAATTTACGGGAAATTCAGTGAATATTTAAAAAAAGTCCGTAAGAAATCGCATTTACCTCTTGAAGAAAGCCGTTTAATATTATCATACGTAAAAGTGTTGACGAGACGTGATGGATGCATTTTTTCAGAGAACTAGAGGCGGTTATTCTGGATGCTTCAGAAATGTTTCCGACATGAAATACAAAATAACTTAAATGCTTGTCCGGGTTTTACCGGCTTGTTGTTACGGGGCTGTCTGTAAAAAAACTTGCTGTATTAAAGATGTACCTGTAATGACATTTGTGCCGGTAAAATCTGGTGCTTAGAAAAGTTACAAAAGGGGGAAGGGGTTTTTGCGGGCTCAAAAGCTTGCGGGAACCTCTTTTTTTTTCTGATATTTTAACTTTTTGCTGAATTTAGAGCATCAGTTTGTTATAATTAAGGTGTAGGATCCGTGATTAACTGTATATGCGGGTAATCCGGATAAAGACACGTGTTTCCCTCATAAAAATATCTTTTGTTTTTTTGCATAATCTGTAAACATGGGGGTATAGAATTCCGATAAAATAATGAAGGAGTTTTTGTGTCTCTTAAGTTGAAAACTGGTGTTAAGATTTTAGTCTCGGTTATTCTTACTGCCTTATGCATGCTCTTTATTTTTGCAGGCGGCTTTAAGTTTATTGAAGTAAAATTTTATGCACCTCATATTCTTGAAAATATAAATACACGTCTTGGGGAAGTAAACGGTGCATTTAAGGAATATACCGGCAGTTTTTCCAATACAATAGAAGAGTATCTTTCTAATGAAGTTTTGTTTACCTATTTTGATCGCGGTGTAAGCGAGGAAGAAGCTGCACTTCGCCAGCAGGAAACAGATCTTCTTTTTCATAAGCTTCCAGGTCTTGAAGGAATTAGGATTCTTGATGCCGATGGAAGTCACATACACTTCAGCACATACAAAAGTGACATTCTTACCGATAACGATGAAATTTATTCTTACAAGAATTACGATATGACCGAAGAAGAGGACTTAAAAGTCCTTGTTCCTCCGATGAAAAAAACTGAGCCTGCAAAACTTTACTTTGACATGAAGCTTAACAGACTTATTTTTATGCATTCAGTTTTCGGTGAATTTGATGTCTGCAAGGGAGTTTTCTTCTTCTATATTTCCGGTGATGATTTTGTACGTTACCTTGTTCATTCCGGTATAACGGGTGTAAATACGCGCGGCCTTATTATTAAATCTGATGCCGGCGGTGGTTTTGTGTTCCAGGTTCCTTTTACGGAACGAGAATCTTTCCTGACTCAGATATGTGCAAAATGGGAACGCAATCTCTTTGGTGTAGAAAATCTTTCTTCTGATGGAATTAATACTCTTTGTATTGTAAGCCGAAAGCTTGATATTCCGGTAGGTTATGTCTGCAACGAAAGTGATTTTGTGTTTACAAACGGAGAAAAACTTCTTCTGCTGCTTGGAACGGGCGTTACACTTTTCCTGGTAATATTCATCATATTTAATCTTAAGGGTGATGAATCATATCTTATCAGCAGCCGCATAAAACAGTTCCAGTTTGCACTTGTCCGTGAATATATTGAACGCAAGGACAGCGAGGATTGGGAAACTCTTGCAAAGGAAATAACACGCCGTAAACTTGACGTTAACAACGAAATAAAACGCAGTCTTGGTAAGACAGGAAAAAAACATAACGAAGAAATAGAAGAACTTCTTGACCGCAGCTGGAGTGAGGTACTTTCGCTTCTTGCAGGAAACCAGGAGTTTAAGAAAGCCGTACCTGCAGTAAGAACAGAAGAAACTCCCGAACTCAAAGCAGGCCTTATTCCGGATAATGCAGAAGAACCTGCTGAGCTCGAAGAACTTGATGAACTTGCAGATGCCGGTGAACTCGAAGAGCCGGAAGAGCTTGGAGAAGCAGAAGAACTTGAAGAACCGGAAGAATTAGAAGAACTTGAATCCGATAGGCCGGTTTCAGAAAACGATGTAGAAGAAATTCCTGCAGAAATGGAAGAACTGGAAGAAGTCGAAGAAATCCCTGCATCAGATGAGAATTCTCCGGCAGCAAGCGGTGGACAGAATCAGTCTGCTTTTGCGCCACAGGAAATTCCTGCTGATGATACAATTATTCTTCCTCGCGAAGAATCAGATTTCTTTGAGGAAACAACTCTCGAAGAATTCCTTGCCGATGAAAATCCGGTAAATAAAAAAACAGAAAACTCGGAAGAGCAGAAACAGAAAGCCGAAGAAAATTTTAATATTTCACCACTTGATTTTTCTGCTCTTGATATGGAAAATACCTGAAGAATGATTGAACCTCGGACTGTTGATGTAAATGTAAAAACTCCTCAAAAAAGAAGCCTTCTTTCGAAAGCAATTGACTGGAATTCAAACAATGCAATCGAAGAAGAAGACGGAGTTTTTTCTATAAATAAGAATCTCGAATATAAAAATATTGAACTGGACCCTTACTTTAAGGAAC
>JAGABO010000148.1 GCA_017614655.1 Treponema sp.
CCTCACTTGTCGTTTTCGTAGGTGTTATTGAAGTGGTAAAAATCGGTCAGCAGATAATTGATTCAAACAGGCTCACGGTGCCAAGCGCATCGCTTGCCGTATACACGGTGATTTTCTTTTTATATTTTATAGTCTGCTGGCCACTTTCGATTGCCGCCTCTTATATCGAAAAACGGCAGAAAGCATAGGTTAAAACGGGAGAAAAAAAATGGCATTGCTTGAAATTGAAAATCTTGTAAAAAGTTATAAGGAAGCCGGCGGTATTTTAAAAGGCGTTTCGCTTTCCGTAAAAAAAGGAGAAGTCGTTGTTATTCTCGGACCTTCGGTCTGCGGAAAATCTACCCTCCTCCGCTGTATAAACGGCCTTGAATCAGTTCAAGGCGGCGAAATTAAACTCGACGGTGAAGTAATTTCAAACCGCACAAAAGACATGCACATTGTGCGTCAGAGAGTCGGAATGGTTTTTCAGAGCTACGACCTTTTTCCTCATCTTAACGTATTGAAAAACGTAACTCTCGGACCGTTAAAGGCGCAGAAACGCGAAAAAAGTGAAGTCGAAGAAGAAGCAAAAAAACTTCTTGAACGCGTAGGACTTAAAGACAAGATGACGGCCTTTCCAAGGCAGCTTTCGGGCGGACAGAAGCAGCGCGTTGCAATAGCCCGTGCCCTCTGCATGAATCCCGAAATCCTTCTTTTTGATGAAGTGACGGCAGCCCTTGACCCCGAGATGGTGCGCGAGGTTCTTGACGTAATGATGGATCTTGCAAAGGAAGGAAAGACCATGCTGATTGTAACTCATCAGATGGAATTTGCCCGCGCAGTTGCAGACAGAATTGTCTTTATAGATGAAGGTCAGATTGTTGAACAGTCGGCCCCTGATGACTTTTTCTTTAATCCTAAAACAGAAAGAGCAAAAAAGTTTTTAAGTGCGTTTGCTTTTGATAAGGCAAAAAAGGACGAGTAAAAAATGAAAAGATTTTCTATACTTATACTGTTTGCTTTTTCAGCATCTTCATTATTTTCTGAAGCAAAAATTTCAACTGATACTTTTAACTTTGAGATACCAGAAGAAGCCGCCCTTTCCGAAGACATTTCAATTGTAATCGAAAATCAGGAATTTAATCCGGCTCTTGGCTCCGAACATTATTTTAAGGCACTCAGGGATTTTGACCAAAAGAAGGCTGTAACGGAACGGAAAGCTCTTTTCATGAAGTATGCTTACCAAAATCATTCAGTTTTTTACAGCACGTATTCAAAAACAGTTTCTGACAATTTTACCGCAGAAACCGTTTATTATTATGATTTACCTTCGCCGGTTTCAAGTCTGCTTATAGGTTTTGAAGCAGCCTTTGTAACGGAAGACGCAGTTTATGACATTCATATTGAATGTAATGAAAATTTCGCTGGCGAACTTAATGAAATTCATCCTGAATACTTTAAGTATGATTCAGAAATAGACAGCCTGATTCCGGTGAATCCGGAACTTCTTTACAAAGCCGCTCTGGAAAACGGAAACGGAAAAACTCTTGCCCTGTTCAAAAAAACTGTAGAAACTTTTACACGAACTTTATCCGTAACAAAAAGTTCCGCTCCAAAAAAATCTGAACTGAAAATTCTTTTTCCCTGCGGAACTGCTCCGTCGGAATCTTATATAAATGATGTTCCTTCTGACTGGAATCCTGTTATCATAAACGACAGCACTTTATTTGAAAAAGTTCTTTTTGTAAAAAAAGACGGCTTTCTTTCCGAAGATGACATAAAAGAAATAAGCAGTTTTTCCGGAAACATTATAAAAATAACCTTTACGGACGATGGAGAAAAAAAGTTTAAGAAACTCCTTAAAGCTTCAGAAGACTCCTACCTCTACGTAATTTCTGACGGAAAAATTCTCTACAAACAATACTGCTATAAAATAAAGGCAGATGACGGATTTATTTTTACCGAAGGTGAAATAAACTAAAAAAAAGTAAATACAATTTTTAATAATTCAGGAGAAAAAAATGAAAAATATCTTTTTTATTATTATGACAGTTCTTCTTTTAACATCCTGTGTAAGCACAGAAAAGCAATATCCGCCGCAGAACGAGATTCCGATGTACGGTGGAGAATCAATAACAGAACTTAGCAGGACGTTAAACGATAAATTTATAGAAAACATAAGAACACAATCAATTCCCGCCGGTGATTTTAAAGATATGAAAGATGCAGCGGCCTACTATGTTTCAAGAGGCTGGGATTTTTTTAGAAATGGCGATTATACAACTTCAATCAAGAGATTCAATCAGGCATGGCTTCTTGACGAAACAAATGCTGATGTTTACTGGGGTTTTGCAGACTGGTATGGTGTAAAAGGCGAATACGAAAAGTCCGTAGAAATGTTTGAAAAGTCCCTGAGTCTTAATCCTGACAATCCAGAAGTAATGTCAGACCTTTCTGTTACATACAACCATATGGCATGTGATTTTTCTAATAACAGACAGTACGACCGTTACATTGAATACGCAAAAAAAAGTGCAGAAAACTCCGCTAAAGCCCTGAAGATAAAAGAAACCGGAACACTCTGGCACAATTATGCAGTGAGCCTTTATTATCTTGGAAAATACAATGATGCATTAGCTGCTATAAATAGAGCAAAAGAACTGGGACATTCTATTCCACCAGAAGTTAAAGAAGAAATAGCACAAAAAGCGTCTCAAGGCGACTGGAATGTTGAATAAAAAGTAAAATAATCAGTAAACCAACTGTTTGTACCTTGTTGGTTCTGTACCGCCCTGCAAAAATTAAAACTGCAAAGCGGTACAGTACCTGCATAGTATCCGGACAAATTTATTATTCTACCGGATAGAACACTTCTGTAAGGTCGTAGAGGTATGTGCCGTCGTAATAAAGATTCTGCGGTACGTTTCCTAATTTATAATACAGAACTCCGTTTGACATGCTGATAATAGCAGCTGAAGTTACACCATTATTGATAGTTCTTCTTCCATCTTCTGTGATATTTATCCAGTCGCCGTCTTCGTTTACCCATTTTCCTGCAAGTCCTTCAGAAAATCCGTCTCTTTCGAATTTGTCAAAAGTGTTGGTAGTAAAGAGTAAAGAGTCTGCATAAATCATAAAGCA
>JAGABO010000149.1 GCA_017614655.1 Treponema sp.
AAGTGCATTGAATTCATGTCGGCTCATTATACTGAATATGTCGAAAAATACATGCCTCTTTCTAAAAAAGAAATGGAGATTCTTGAATACCAGAGCCGTTTTCCGTTAAGGCAGGAACCTACCGGCCTGATTATATTCTGACGTCAGACGGAGACTTAAAGCTCTGTGAAATTACCTCGCGTTTTTTCGGGCACGGAATTTTCCTTTCGTATTTTGCCGAAACTGCAGCAGACAGATTCATGAAGAAGTTTCCGGACAGTAAGCGTAATTCCCGTTATGAAGAACTGATAAACTGCATGCTTGAAATTACCGGAGACAGTAAAAATATTTTCGTCTTAAAAAGTGCCGACAGGACATCTGCCATCGGGTTTTACAAAAAGCTTTATGAATTCTACGGCAAAACAGTTACAGTATTGGAGGCAGAAGAAGTCGAAAAGAATGTCAGCAGCTGGAACGGGAATTTTTTAATAAGCGCATTAAACCAGAAAGACATTTTAAGTTTCAGCATGGATACGATAAAAGCGATGATTGATTCACGAATGTACAATGATTTCCGTACGGTTTTTCTTGTTCATGACAAACGCTTTATGAGGCTGTGGTTTAAGGATGATTTTACAGGCAGGTTTCTTACTGATGAAGAAACTGATTTTATACGGAAGCATGCCATAGAAACTTATGTCTGTGCAGAATCAGCAACAGACTCAGAAACTGCGCGTGCAATGAATGATGCATATCTTCATAAAGAAAAATATATTTTAAAACATCACCGCCTTGGAAAAAGCGAAAAGGTATATGCAGGAGTGCTTTCTTCCGATGAAGAATGGAAAGCACTGTTTGATTCGGGTGCAGTCAATGAAATGATAATGCAGCCGTTTCTTAAGCAGAAAACATTTCCTGTTGTGTGGGAAGGAAAAACGTTTGATGATTATATCTGCGGCATGATGCTTTGTGTTGATGACAGGTATTTTGATTCAGGAATGTTCCGTGCTTCCAGCTGTCCTGTAACAAATAAAACTGACGACAGAAAAGCCTGTGCCGTTGCATCAGACTGCAGGGAACTTTATGACTACGGAGACTTACTGTGATAATAGCCGGAAATCAGCCCTACTTTATTCCGTACATCGCTTACTGGCAGCTTATAAAGGCATGTGACGTTTTTCTTATTGCCGATAACTATGCCTTTATAAAAGCCGGATGGATACAGCGGAACAGAATCTTGTGCCATGGAAAGCCGCTGTATTACAGAATTGAAATCAGTAAGAAGAACGACAGCCGCTTAATAAATCAGACAGAGATTGCAGAAATCGATGTAGAAAAAAAACTCAAGACTCTGTTTTTCTGCTATCATTCGGCACCTTATTTTGAACAGGGTTTTGCCCTCATGAAAAAAATCTTTGCCTTTAAAGACAGGAACGTAAATTCCTTTCTCGTAAACTCCATTAAGATTATCTGCGAATACCTCGGCATAAAGACAAAAATCATGTTCAGTTCAGAACTGGAAGGAAACAACCTTTATAAGCGTGAATACAGAATTTATGATGCCTGTAAAAGGCTTGGCGGAACGACTTTTATAAATGCAATCGGCGGAAAGAAGCTGTACAGTAAGGAAGACTTTGCGGCACGCGGAATTGACTTAAAGTTCATTCATTCCAGGGCGCGTGAATATAAACAGTTTGACAATGAATTTGTACCCGGACTTTCCATACTTGACGTCATCATGTTTAATTCCGTTCAGGAAATTTCCGAAATGCTTGATGAATATACGCTTGAATAAAAAGTTTATATTTTTTGACACAACCCGTTAACAGTAGTAAACTGAATCCCATGAAAAGTAACATTAAAAAAATCATAGGTTTTATTTGTCTTTTGGGAACTTCTGCAGCTCTGGCATCTGCAGCACCGGAACCAGTTGATCTTGTCTATACAAATCCAGGTCAGGACTGCGCTCACAGCGTAAGGCTTTCATGGCATACAGCTGAAGAAAATTCAGTCGTATATTGGTCAAAGGCAGAAGACGCAGAATTCAAACATGCGGCAAAACTCAAAAGCAAAGGAGTAAAGACTCCTGTTGAATTTCATGACGGTGAACAGTATTACCGCCACGAAGCAGTTCTTGAAGGTTTAAAGAAAGATACTTCATATCACTATAAGATTGTTCTTGATTCAGGCTATGAATCAAAAGAATATTCTTTCACGACTGCAGACAATGACGGTGAGTTCGGATTCCTCTGGACTGGTGACGTTCATACGCATCCCGACATCAGCATAAGGCGCGAGCTGTCAGAAAAACTTGCACTTGCTGCAGAAAAGAATCTTGATGACGACATGGATCTTGTCGTCAGTACCGGTGATGAAGTCTGTTACGGAGCTTACTATGACAACTGGCAGGAATGGCAGAACGGTTACATCAACCGCAAAGTCTGGGCAGGCATTCCGGGAAACCACACATACTATGATGTCTTCCCTAAGAAAGGTCAGGAAATTGTAGACAACCGATGGTGGTGTGCTACTCAGAATCCGCCGGACAACGGGCCCGAAGTAATGCGCAGTAATTTCTGGTTCAAATATGATTCAATTCTCTTTATCGGAATCGACAGCATAGACACGTCTCATCTGAACGAGCAGAAAAAATGGTTTGAGCAGGTGCTTCAGGAAAACAAGGACACCTATCAGTATCTGATAGTTTACCAGCACTATCCTTACATCAGCGGCTTTAACGGCGGCTTCGGCGGAACAAACGTTTCCTATTATCTTTGGATGAACCTGTTTGACAAATACGGAGTTGACCTTGCACTTTCCGGAGACCATCATGTCTACCTTCAGTCAAACGCCCTCGTACAAAAGAAAACTGCAGAAGACGGCATTTCAGGAACAACATACTTTGTCTGCCCGCAGATCGGAGACCGCTCGCGTGAAATGCAGGGAACGATTAATCCGTCCATCATCAAGAGCCGCATTACAAGTTCTGATTTAGCTTACGAAAGCGGCCTCAGTTATTTTAAGGTAACGAAAGAGGGCATTACCCACACGCTTCTTGACGGAGACGGCGAAATCGTTGAATCCCACTTTATTCCTGCAAAGAGGCCGTATGTCGAACCAAAGGAATCATCAGTTCTTATCCTGATTTTTGCCATAACCGCACTTCTGATTGTCGTAACCGGAACCTTAATTATTGTACGCAGAAAAAATAAAAAGTAAGGCTTAAAAAAAAAGACTGCCTGAAAAAAAAATCAGACAGTCTTTTTTATCAGCAGCCAGCCGGTTTAGAAATCATAGCGGACACCAAGTCCTAATGCATGTTTTACAGTTTCATCCTGCTTTGAGAAGGTGTAGTAAAGCTGGACTTTTCCATTCTCTGTAACAGTGAATGTAACTTCCGGAGTTACAGAAATGATGTCTTCAATATCAGCACCCTTTGCCTGTGCTCCAGTAACATATCCTGCATCAATACCTGCAGAAAGTCCTTCAAGTACATTATCAAGTCCAACAGAAACAAACGGATAGAATGAAAGAGCACCGTTATCTTCTGTTAAATTCTGTTTTGCAACAATTCCGGCTTTAATTGAATTAACTTTGTAAGAGACAGTTTCTGTTACGGCAAGACCGTTTACAGCTTTACCTTCTTTATCAACTGCTTTTGAAATGTCCTTATCAAGATACTTTGCTTCAACTGCAAAATTAAGATTCTCTACTGCAAAAAGATCAAAACCAACGTAGCCTTCACCCTTAAGGGCATATCCGGCCTGAATACCAAAAGAATCTTTTACTTTATAAGCTGCTGATACGGCAAAAGCATCCGATGTTAAATGGAACGGTTTGTAATCAGCATTGCCATCACCGGTTGTATCAAAGCTATATGTTCCAAGATACTTTGTTGATGCTGTTACATCAAAAGCAAGACCATCAAAAGGGAAAACTGCAAGGCGTGCTCCTGTGCGTCCACCAAATGCATATTCTTCATCACCATGAGTTGCAGTGTAACCGCCGTTAAGCTTTCCTGCTTCAACCGTAAGAAGCTTATCAAAAAGATTTGCATAGGCAAATGCATATTTTACGTTATCTGCAGTAAGCCAGTCACCGGTAAAATCTTCCTGCTGATAGCGGAACTTTACACCGGCATCCCCTTTTGAATATGCAAGATTAAGACGGATTCTGTCTGCACCAAGGCCAAGATTGTGTCCGCCATGGTAGCCTGTCTTATCATCAGCTGCAGTCTTGAAAATTCCATACGGATCAACACCATCAACATCCGGATCAATGATTACAGATTCAATGCCTGTCCTAATATATCCGCCGGCTGAAAAACCTTCTGCAAAAGCGGCTGTGCCAATGAGTGCGGCAGCTGCTGCTGCCAGTAATTTTACTGCTTTCATTAAAAACTCCTCGTTCTTTTTTAAAGAACTTTTTTGTTAATTTCATGTCAGCATTTTGAGCCAATCAGTTTCTGTAAATGTATCTGACGCTTATGGTTATACAGGATTATCAGGCCTTGTTCTAATACAAGTTTTTTATCGGGACATATAAATTTTCACTATAGATTGAAGTAACTCTGTTTTGATTATAGAGGGAGAGGGAAAGGAATGAGGGGCAGGGAAGAAAGGAGGGGCAGGGAAGAAAGGAGGGGCAGGTCTTCCCCTCGCTTCAGCCCGCTCTGCGGTCTTACGCTACCCCTTCGCCTAGGGCTTACGCAGCCCTAAGACCTGCGGTTTTATTTTCCGATGATGTCACGTGCAAGAATTTTTGCAATATTCGGTCTCTTTACCAAATCACCCTTAAGTCCTTCCTCGCGTGCTTTGTTTACATAAGCTGGGTCCTGGAAGCTGTACTTAAAGTTTGTATGAACGTCGTAAGTTCCCTTCATAAGAGCGTATGCATCTTCTGTCATTACCAGCTCTTCGTCTGTCGGGATAACAAAAATCTTTGTTTTTGAGTCGTCAGCGTGGATGT
>JAGABO010000150.1 GCA_017614655.1 Treponema sp.
AAGTTTCTT
Source organism: Treponema sp. (assembly GCA_017614655.1). GTDB lineage: Bacteria > Spirochaetota > Spirochaetia > Treponematales > Treponemataceae > Treponema_D. Next base: position 10 of record JAGABO010000150.1, read on the forward strand.
CCATGTAGAAACAGATGTACCAAACTGATTAAAATCCTCCGAAGAAAAAATAAAAGAAAAAACATCTTCTGAAGTTTTATTTAGAAGCGGACTAAAGGTATTATCCGTAGAAAGACCTATTAAAAACGAACAGGCAGATCCGGTAAGGATTTCAAAACCTTCCTTAAGTGAAATAAAAGCCCAAAGTTCATCAAGTTCCTGATAACCCGACGATATAACTGCACGGACTTTAAACGGAAATGCCCTCGGAAAAACACGACTGTCTTCAGAAACTTTTACATTTATAAGTGAAATCCTATCGCCGGGTTTTACTCCAAGTATTTCTGCCATCTTTGAACTTATGATTATGCTGCGTTTTTCGTCAAAACTGCACTCTCCTTCACACACTTCGAAAAGAGACGAAAAATACGGATCGGAAAAAATATTTTCATCAACGGCGCGTACAAATGCACCGGTTCTTACGGCATTTGCACTGGCAAGTCCCATTGACTGTATTTCGGGATAAACATTATTTACTCCATTTATCGAAAGAAATTTTCTTGAAGCTGCAGTAAACTCATCATAAGAATAAACACACGAAGAAGAAAAATTAGTTTCGATCTGAATATCATGAGTAGAAAGCCTGATTATACGTTCAGTCATCCCTTCTATCATTCCTTCGCTCACTACAAGAAGTGCTGTCAGGGGAATCAGGCTTATTGCAATACAGATTACGGCACCGAGAAGACTTCTACGTCCCATTACATTTTTATTGAGTTTTGATTTAGAGAAAAATATTTTCCGTGCGTAAAAAAAACTTGCCTTTAAATTCATAAAGTGTCCCCGTCTTTTTTTACAAGGGATGCATTTTCCAGAAGATACAGACTGCTTCCTTTTTTTGCAAGATTCATATCATGGGTAACAAGTATTAAGGTTTTTGAATGTCTGTGTGCCATATCAAAAAGCAGATTTCCGATTAAAGAAGAATTTGCAGGATCAAGGTTTCCTGTAGGTTCATCCGCAAGTATAAGTTCAGGATCATTTGCAAGGCTTCTTGCAACAGCAACTCTCTGGCGTTCACCACCAGACAGTTCAGAAGGAAGATGATCTACTCTGTCTTTAAGCCCGACTTCTTCAAGAAGCTCAAGAGCTCTTTTTCTTGCAGAATTTCTGTCGCCGGTTGCCATGTATACAGGAAGAAAAACATTTTCGAGGGCTGTAAAATCTTTAAGAAGGTGATGAAACTGAAAAACCATACCGAGGTTTTTCTTTCTCCATGCAGCAAGGCTGTCTTCATCCATACCGGAAATTTCCTGACCGTTAAAAATCACGGCACCGGAAGTAGCTTCTTCAAGTCCTGCAATTATATTAAGCAGGGTTGATTTTCCGCTTCCGCTCATTCCTGCAATAACACAGCTTTCGCCTCTTCCGACAGAAAGAGACAGGTTCTTTAATATTGTAAGGCTTTCATTTTTTGACGAAAAAGTTTTTTCCAGATCTTTAATTTGAAGTACAGTTTCATTCATCTCTAAGCACCTCTGCTGCATTAAGTTTTAAGACTGCCCTTCCTGCAAAATAGGAAGCAAGAAGTGAAGCCGAAAGTCCGAACAGAAAAATCATTACGGTTTCAAAAGGAAATACACGTGCAGGAATGCGGGCATAAACTGAATACATCTTGTTTTCTGAAACGTAAGAAAGATTCTGAGGAGAAAAAATCATTGTAAAAAAATACGATGCGTAATACATTACTTTGGAAATAATCAGAAAAATCTGCTTCATATTAAGGGAAATCAGAAGCCCGCAAAGAAGTCCTATAACGCTGCCTTTAAGACCCGTAAAAAACCCCTGAAGCATAAAAACAGACTGAACGTGAATATGCCGCGCCCCAAAAGAAAGAAGAACTGCACTTTCGGCTTTTCTTTCAAATACAAGTTTTCTCATTCCGTTAAAAATATTAACGGCAACAACTACAAAGATAAGAAGAATCAAAAGCAGAAGAATATTTTTTTCTATGCGCAATGCTCCGAAAAAACTTCTGTTGTATTCTTTCCAGCCCGAAATTTTTAAATCAGGAAACTTATCTTTTGCACGTGAAATAAAAAATGAATCCGCTGAATAATCAGTAAGCTTTATTCCTGTTTTTTTTACGGCTTTTTTTCCAAAATATTTTTCTCCGGCCGAAAGGTTCACAAAAGAATAGGCTTCATTAATTTTTGCATATCCGGTAAAAAAAATGCCGTTAACAGTAAAAACGCGGCTGTCAGAAACAAGGGGTGTATCCGATGAACCGCTCATTGCAACAAGAACAACTTTACTTCCTATATTGACTCCAAGTTTTCTTGCAAGTGTATTACCAAGAACAATTGAATCTTCATCCTTAAGATCAAAATTACCGGCAATTATCTTAAATTCCTTATTAAAACCTTCATCATTTAATGCAGAATCAAAATCTATGCTTCTGATAACGGCTGGACTCTGAAGTCCTCTTGATGAAGCCATAAGGGTTTGTGAATCGTAAAAAAAAGTTGCACTTTTAAAATCTTTCTGATTTCTGCACCAGGAAAGAAATTCATCTTCATTCTGAATATTTTCTACACGAACATGATATGAAGTAAGTTCAAGAATTGCATCAATAAAACTCATCTGAAATCCATTCATAACGCCCATTACAACAGTAAGCGCCATTACGCCGAAAGCAATTCCCAGCATGCTTAAAAAAGAATTTGAAGATCTTCTTCCTTCTTTTTCTATGCGGTTCATTTTTTTTGAAACAAAACGTATCCAGCGAAAATTAATGAACATATTACCTTCCTCCGGAAAAGAAAGTTTCTTCACCGGTCTTTATTCCGTCTGCATAAAATACTTTAACGCCTACTCCACCGTCAAAATAGTGGAATACAGTTTTATCCGACGGATTTGTATACACGGTAGAAATTCTTAACACGGAATTTTCATAATATTTTTCATCCGGATCATCAAACCCTTCCCTGTAACTGTAAGTGTATTTTTTTTCGAGAAAGCAGATACTTTTTTCTTCACCGGGCTTCTGTTCATAATTCGTAATCAGTTTCTGAATAAGCTTTCGTTCAGCATTGTAAGTTAAAACTGTTTTCCTAATAAGAAGTTCTTTGTTATCTTCTGTTTTTATAAACTGTGATGATTCGGTAAGTTTTCCGTCTGATGCATAAAGATTTAAAGTAACGTTTTTTTTCTGAAAATCTTCTGTCCTGACTTGAGAAAGATATTTTTTTTCTTTTTCGGAATCATAATTATATGAATACAAAACGCTGTTCAGTATTGTTTTTTCTTCTTTTGAGATGGAATTCTTCCATGAAGTTTTTTCGGTGATGATTCTGTCTTCATTGTATATACGCATTGTAAAAATTCCGGAATTAACGGTAATCAAAGCCTGTCCGTCCGGAAATTCCATTATATCAAAGAGTTCTTCTCCATATTCAAAAAACTTAACTTTTCCTTCCGGATTCTTAAAAAGAAGTTCAAGTGGCACGGCATCCTTACTCTGTGCCAGAGGTTCTTCAAGAAGAGGATTTTCTATGTCGGAAGGAAGGACAACACCTTCTTCCCCGTCTGTATAAACATCTTCCAGATAAGAATCTTCAAAAGAAACATCAGAAACAGAGGAAAGTTTTTTTTCGGCAGGAATCATCTCCGGTCTTGAACGGAACCATTCCTGAGCAGGTCCTCCGGAAAGTGAAACAGAGACTGCTAAAAAGATGGAAACAAGATTCATTTTGTTCCGATAAATTCCTTAATGTAATCTTCCGGATCAAAAACTTTTATATCATCATAGCCTTCTCCGGTACACACATAAGAAACGGGAAGCGAAAGTTCCTTACCAATCGTAATTATTTCACCGCCCTTTGCAGTAGAATCGTATTTAGTAAGAATAACGGAATCAAGTCCAACGGCTTCGTTGAACACCTCGGCCTGACGGACGGCATTCTGACCTGTAGTTGCATCAATGACAAGAATTTTTTTAAGACATCCTTCATCAGCTTTAGAAGAAGCTATGCGTTCAATTTTTTTAAGTTCATTTACAAGGTTTTCTTTATTGTGAAGTCGTCCGGCTGTATCGGCAATAACAAGTCCTCCACCGGATGCGCGGCAGGCTTCGCACGCATCAAAAACAACAGCTCCCGGATCACTACCCATCTGATGCTTTACAATACGCACTCCGAGTTTTTCTGCATGAAGCGAAATCTGATCAACTGCTGCAGCACGGAATGTATCGCTTGCAGCAAGTATTACATTTTCTCCCTGAGTTTTAAATCGTTTTGCAAGCTTTGCACATGAAGTTGTTTTACCTACCCCGTTTACACCTAAAAGAAGAAATACATTTACTTTATTCTTCTGCACCTGAGGTTCTGATTTTTTTACAAAAGAAATAAGCATCTGTTCAAGACGGGCAGTAACTTCTTCACTTCCGCAGAGCTTTTCTTCCCTGCAGCTTTTTTCCAGAGAAGATACAACTTCAAACGCAGTCTTTGCCCCCATATCTCCTTCGACAAGAGCATCTGTAAGGTCATCAAAAAATTCATCAGTTTCACTTTTATAAAGACCAAAAAGTGACTTTAATTTCTGAGCAAAACTAAGTTTAGCCATTAAGGAGCCTCCACGCTTTCATCTGCGTTATTTATTGTTTCTGCTTCTTCCACAGCAGCAGGATTATCTTCCTGTATTAAAGGAATCATATCATATTCCGGAAAAAGTTTCTCCTGATATCTGAAAGCTTTTTCTATATCT
>JAGABO010000016.1 GCA_017614655.1 Treponema sp.
AAACGGATTAAAAGCCCTTATAAAAAATCCCTGTCTGTTAACACCTTCCGAAACTTCTTCCTTACGTTTTTTTATCCTTTCTTCCGCTTCTTTTGTAGCCCTGTCCGTCTTTTCCAGGTTTTCCTGTATCTGTTTTTTTAAGCCGGAAATTTTTTCGTTCTGGGAAGCAAGTTTCTTTTTTAGTGTACGCTGTGAAGTTTCAGAAAGGATGTAAGAATCACGAGTCTTTACTTCTTTTGAAAGCTGAAGAAACAGCGACTGCCGTTCAAGAGAAAACGATGACAGGGTTCTGGAAAGCATTTCTTCATCAGTTGTCATTCGGTATGAACTGTCAGAAATCTGCTCAAGTATGAGAGAAGGAAGAAGAGCTCCTTTTGCTTCAAGAGAAGAAGGTCTTGTCTCCTTCTGCGTAAAGGTAAATGCAGTTCCTCCAAGCACCCAGTCCGCAGAATAAAGGAACGGTGAAAAAAGAGTCAGTAGAACAAAAAAGAAAAAAAACTTTTTATTCATCACCAAGGTCGTCTTCGTCGTCTCCGGTAGAGGCAAAGCCCTTCCATTTTGCACTTAAATATGAATCAAGGAAACCGTCTATATCGCCGTCCATGACTCCCTGAATATTTCCAACAGAGAATTTAGTTCTGTGATCTTTTACCATTGTATACGGCTGGAAAACGTAGCTTCTTATCTGGCTTCCGAAAGAAATGTCTTTCTTTTCGCCTGCAAACTTTGAATTTTCCTTTTCCTGCTGTTCCTTATAATATTCATAAAGCCTTGAACGAAGGATGCTCATTGCAGTTGCCCTGTTCATAATCTGGCTTCGTTCACTGTCACAGGCAACGACAATTCCGGTCGGAAGGTGTGTAAAGCGTACGGCAGATTCAGTCTTGTTAACATGCTGACCACCCTTACCTCCTGAACGGTAGGTATCAACACGAAGATCCTTGGGATCAATATTAACTTCGATAGAATCATCAAGAACAGGAAAAACATAAACCGAAGCAAAAGAAGTATGGCGCCTTGCATTTGCATCAAATGGAGAAATACGCACAAGTCTGTGAACTCCGGCTTCTCCCTTTGTATAGCCGTAAACGTAGTCTCCGGAGATTCTCATGTTGATTGACTTTAAGCCGCCTTCTGCTTCTTCCATGGAAAGAACTTCTACCTTGTAACCGTGACGCTCTGCCCATCTCTGATACATACGCGAAAGCATAAAAGTCCAGTCACATGCTTCCGTTCCGCCTGCACCAGCATGAACAGAAAGAAAGCAGTCATTGCGGTCAACTTCATCAGAAAGAAGGTTAAGGATACTCTGATGCTCAAACTCTGCCTTAGCACTGTCGTACATTTCGCGAAGCTCTTTTTCTACAGCCTGATCTCCTTCTTCCATTCCAAGTTCATAGAGGGTGAGCATATCATCCGCAGTTTTTCTTAATTCTTCCCAGGGTTCGATGCGGCCCTTAAGAAGCTTTATGTCGTTCATGATTTTTGTTGCCTTATCGTTGTCATCCCAGAAACCTTCGGCAGTAGTAAGAGCTTCTTTTTCTGCAATCTTTGCACGTATTTCTTCCGGATTAAGGCGTGACCAGACTTCATCAATATCATTTTTTAACGTTGTAACAGGTTCTTTTAAATCTTCAAGCATAATTTTTTCCTAAAATGAGTTTTTTTTTAATGTTGAATAAATGCGTCACCTTTTATCCTGAGAATAAGTGAACTGGGCCTTACGCCATTTTTTCTGCTTGAGTTCGGTAATCACAAACATTCCGTTCACAGGATACTGGTAAATTCTTATTTTGTCATAATAGTCCGTAACGCGGTCTATGTCTTTCTTTAAATCAGAAAGCTGATCTTCAGTTATATTCATGTTTTCCCAGCATGCACGCCGAATCTTTTTAAAACCGGAAAGCTGAAGAATATTAAGGAGAGCCTTTGCACTGTCGATTCCACCGCTTTCTATAATAACAGATACGAACATAATAATAAGGATAGAATAATCTTTTGTACTTGTCAAATACCCGATTTTGATTCATTATTTTAGGTATGAAAAAGATATTTTCTGCAGTTATATTTCTGTTTCTGATACAGACGCTGAATGCCCAGTCAACCAGAAGTTTTGTTTCCGGAATTAAGACCGAAGCATTCAGAAGCAAGATAAACTTAAGCTGGATTCTTCCCAAAAAAGCCGAAGGAACATCGGTTATAGCCCTGCTTATATACAGGGATACGCGTCCCATAGAAAACACGGACTTTTTTAAGAAAAACAAGCCTGTGGCAACTCTTCCGCCGTCGACAACATCCTATGCAGATGAAGTAAGGGATACAAGAGAATACTATTACGCCGTAATCTGCTCCGTTGCAGAAGGTGATTTTGGAGAAACGGACCTCTACTATGATGAAGAGCTTGATGCTGTTCCCGAATCAGTAGAAAGCAAACCTTATTACATAATTCTTCCCGGAGTAAATGCAACCGTTACGGGAGAAGGAATAAAACTTTCGTCAAAAAAAGAGTTTACTCCCCTTCCGAAGGAAAACAAAAACCGAACTTACAGCGAAAATCAGATGAGGGATCTTCCCCTTCCGTTTATGGATATTCTGGGTGATGAAGCAGAACATCAGAAAACAATCAGCCGTGAAGCAGAAGACAGTGCAAGAAGTCTTTTTGAGGGCCGCAGAAAAGTTCAGAAAGAATTCCTTGAACCTTATATTTTTGAAGAAGACATTATTTCTCCAAACGGAGGAGACGAATACCTTCTCTTTGAAATCCTTAAAGTGTCATTCATAAAGCGGGACTATAAAAAATCTGTACAGCTTCTTTCCAGATTTACGCTTCAGAACAGAAACGAAAAAGTTCTCGAAAGGGCCAGATTTTATCTTGGAGAGTCTTACTACTTTGAACAGAATTTTCCGATGGCGCTTACAGAGTTTCTTAGCTTAAAGGATGCTTATCCGTCTCTTTCCCACAAATGGATAGAAAGCACCCTCACACTGTTTGAAGCTGAATAAATCAGAAAACGCTTCTAATCATATTTATGAGTGTTGATTCGCGTCTCTGCTCTTTAAGGGATTCCTTAACGGCCTCCCTTTCTGCAAGGCGGCTTTCCTGTGTTGCAGGTTCTCCGTCTGCATCAGCCATAGGACGGGTTTCGTTTGCACCATTCTGCGCCTCTTCCTTTCCTTCGGGAACAGAAACAAGAACAACTTCATCTGCTGCATTAAGAACGTTGTAAAAACCTTTTTTAGTAAAAGTACCTTCAGAAATTTCTTCATCAACTTTTTCGGCCTTAAATGTTCCGATTAAAGTTTCTGACGGATAAAAGATACCCGGTCCTGAATCATTCGTCCTTATGCTTCCTTTTCTTACCACGTCAAATACGGCATCCTTAACAGCACCGTCACTTTTTCCAAGATCTACAAGAACCCGGTTTCCCTTAATCTGCAGAACGCGTCCCTTAATCGGAAGAACAGAAAGAACTCCGGATCTGAGTCTTCTTAAGCTTTTTGCAATCTTGTCGTTTCCTGTGCGGTAAATGTTAAAGTCAGTTGTTTTAGTTCCCGTTCTTGTTGAATACATCTGTGCTTCAAGAAGGAAGGAACGTTCCGTTTCGTCTGCAGAGAGAATCAGAAAGTAATCGGTGCCGTTTTTTCTTGCAAGTGAGAAAGCTCCGCTGTAAGAGTCAACAGGTTCCGTTTCCAGTTTAACGCTCGCAACCGACACCCCTTCAAAAACATCCCTTACGGCCTTTGCAATAATTCCTGCACTGTCAGAATGAACTACGGAAGCAGGATTTGCAAGATAGTAGATTCCTATTTTCCAGCGGGTTTTATCAAGGTAGAACGGATCGGTTCCCCAGCTGGAAGAAAGGTTGTCTTCCAGGAGGCTTTCTATTGCTTCGATTGTATCCTCAAGTTCCATTTCGAACGAAGACTTTTTACTTACCGGAGTATTTTCATTTTTCTGAACCTGAACTTCTTCTTTTTTATTTTCTTTAGAATTTTCTTTTATAAACTTAAGCTGATGAAGATAAAGTTCGTGAAGATTGTCCCTCTCAAGAAGAAGGGCAAAATTTCTTCGGGTTTCGAGGTCTTCCGGATTAAGGGAAAGTGCCCTCTGATACTCATAGCGTTCTGCTTCGGAATCAAGGTTTACTTTTGCTTCATAAGCTTTCTTTATGTGAAAGGAAGCCCATGAAGGACGTCTTTTATCTTCAAGAGGAACACCGCTCTTTACAAGCTGTTCCATTCCCAGCCGCATAATTTCGTCCTGAGGATCAATTGAAAGACCTGTCTGCCAGGCTGCAACAGCACGTTCAGTCTCGCCCAGACAGGAAAGTGAAAGTCCTTTAAGATACCAGGCACTTGTAAGGTTTCTGTTTCTTCCGATTCTAAAATCACAGAGGTCGCATGTATCTTTGTACCTTCCCTGTGCGTAAAGAATTTCGGAAAGAAGTTCATAAGCCCTGTCAAAAGAAGAATTTATCTGAACCGCACTTCTTGCCCTTCTTTCTGCAATTGAATATTCACCGCGTCTTGCTGCAAGATATGAAGCAAGATAATGAACTCCGGCTTCTCCTGAATGATATTCAAGGGCCATATTTATATAACGTTCTGCAGCTTCCTGATTACCGGATTCAGCACTTACAAGGGCAAGCGAAAGAAGAGTTTTTCTGTTTGTAGCATCCATTTTAAGTGCATCAAGATAACGGTTTTCGGCCGCACCAAGATTCCCGCCCAGAAGGTCAACCTGAGCAAGACCGAATCTTGCATCAACATTGTTGGGGTATGTTTTTAAAACATCAGAAAAAATTGCACTTGCTTCCGTTACCTTACCGAGGCACAAAAGAATCATTCCCTTTAAGTTTTTTGCTTCCGTAAGACTCGAAGAAAACTTTAATGCTTCATCAATGTAAACAAGAGAAAGTTCGTATTCTCCGAGAAGATACGTACAGTAAGAAAGATTATACCAGGCAAGGGCATACTGCGGATTTTTAAGAACAGACTCCCTGTAAAGTTCTACGGCAGAATAATAGTCACCTTCATTCTGTTTTTTTATTGCCCTGTCACAAAGCGACACTGCACTCTCAGAAAAAAACGTTCCTGTACAAAAAAGAAAAACTAAAACCGAAAAGAATCTTGCTCCCACCCTCATCTTTCTTACTCCTGATCCGTATCGTTTCTTGCAAGCACAATCTTGATTACATTCACCTTATGTCCTTCCATTTCCTGAATGATAAAGTCATAGTTCTTCCATGAAACTTTTTCGAACTTAACCGGAATCTTTCCAAAAAGATCAAATACAAAACCGCCGAGAGTATCGCACTCTTCCGTCGGAAATGCAGAACCTATCGTTTCGTTAATATCATCAAGTCCCGTACGGGCATCACAAATCCAGACATTCTCGTTAAGGGGAACAATATCTGCCCTCTCATTGTCAAATTCATCCTGAAT
>JAGABO010000151.1 GCA_017614655.1 Treponema sp.
GTAATCTGCTGCATCTGAATGGCATGTTCGGCAACAAGCCGGCTTGTTCCGTCCTTAAAATAAACAGGTGTTTTATGTGCATTGTCGATTATGCTTGTGAGTTCGTCAATCGTAAGGCTTCCTTCAAGAATTAAATCTCCGAGCGTGTTTGCATCATCAACAAAAACTGAAAGAAGCGGATCTTTTACTAAAGCCGGAAGCTCCATGTAAATTTTATTTACTGATGATGATTTTCCGCCCGGCATAGGGATGCCTGCTTTTTCAACGTTAAGTATTACTTTTGAAGAAAATTCATTTTCAGCCCAGTTTATTGTTGAAGTTGATGATATTACGGCATCTTTTTCTGATACGTGGCCGCGGCTTTCGTAGGATGCCAGGGTTTCAATTTCAGAGTCGGATAAATTAAATTTCTGTGACTGCACCTGTCCGAATGCTGCCGAAGCAACAAAGGCTAAAAGTGCTGTTACCGCTGCTTTTTTTTCCATATATACATTATCGGTGTTTAAGAAATAAAACTCAACTGCCTGAAGCATGTGCGGCTTTATTAAATCATATAAACACTTGCGCAGAAAATCAGAATCCCACGCGCGGTTCTTCTTTTCGGGTATAATAGAAAGCTGAACGGCGAAAGTGCGTGTGCTCTGATTTCCTGCTCCGTATTTATGTAATTAATTGCCCTAAAGCCTGTCTTCTTAAAGCGAGTACTTTATTCCCGTGTAAACGGTGTGCTTAATTGCCTTTATGCCGGCTTTCTGTCCCAAGGGAATGTCGCGGCTTTCTTCATCAAACCACATAAAGGCTTTTCCTTTTTTGTGAAGGATGTGAAATCCCTTGATTCCGGCTGTAATAACGAGTTTTTGTGTAAGCGGACATAATATTGAAGCCTCGTATTCAAGTGAATCAAATGCTCCGTAAAAAACGTCGTGGTATATGCTGCCGCCGTGCGAATTTTTGTGCGTATCTTCTGCAAAATGATAGCTGAACGGCGAAACGTAAACTTGAGCAGAAACCGTAACTCCGCTTAAAAAAGATTTTCTTATTGCAAGTCCTGCAAAAATGTTTACGGAGTGCAGGGCATAGTCTACTCCGTTTATATGGTTTTTGCCGTCAGGAAGATAGTGCGCTTCGGGACTGTCCCATGGATGATAAAGGCCGTCATTTGGCCACAAATCATTTGGATCCCCTTTCCAGCCGCGGCCCTGTCCGCCTGTAAAAGAATCGTATGAGTATTCTGCCTTGACCGCCGGAATTACTGTAAAGGAACTGCGCGTGAGTTTTATCCCGGCAGAAAGAGAAGCGTTCAGTGCGTAACACTCTGCATCATGAATCGTGTAGCTGAATTTTGTGCCGTCTTTTAAAAAGTCGCTGTCGCGCATCTGTGAGCTGATTATATTTGAAGAAAAGGAAAAATCACCAGCTGCATAAAATGAATCAGTTTCTAAGGAAGTTTTTAATGCAAGCGTGTATAGAAGCTGCTCCTTCCATTCAAGAAGAGAACAGAGACTGCTGTCGTTTGAATAATAGAGTTCTTCATCAAACTGCGCAAAGGTGATTCCCGTGCGCGCTTCAAGATTTAGACCGGGTTCTGCAATGAGAAAAAGCGGGGCGTTGAGCAGTGCCAGCAGGGTTAATGTTTTTCTCATTGCATTTCCTGTGTAAGTGAATCAGGCCTTCATTCCTGCAAACGGATCTTCGGTGCGGTACATTTCGCGGAGCTTTGGCTTTTCGATTTTGCCCGTTGGATTACGCGGAACCGGTGCAAAGATGATTTTGCGCGGCCTCTTGTATTTAGGCAAGTCCATGCAGAAATTGTTTACGTCTTCTTCTGTACAGGTATAGCCCTGCTTTACTTCGATGATTGCCGCAGCAATTTCTCCGAGGCGCTTGTCTGCAAGTCCGATTACGGCAACGTCCTTTACGGCTTCCATCTTGTGGAGGAAGTCTTCAATCTGAACAGGGTAGAGGTTTTCTCCTCCCGTAATGATGACGTCTTTCTTGCGGTCAACAAGCCAGATGAATCCGTCTTCGTCCATCTGAGCCATGTCGCCTGTGTAAAGCCAGCCGTCTTTTCCTAAAACTTCGTCCGTTGCTTCCGGATTCTTGTAATAGCATACCATTACGCCCGGGCCTTTTACTGCAAGTTCTCCGACGCTGCCCTGCGGAACTTCTGCGCGTTTTTCATCAACAATCTTAACCTGCCAGCCGTAGCCTGCAACACCGATTGCACCGATTTTACCTGTATTGCCAAGACCGAGGTGAACGCAGCCTGGTCCGATGCTTTCTGAAAGTCCGTAGTTTGTGTCGTAGTCGTGATGCGGAAAGTATTTTTTCCAGTCTTCAATGAGTTTTTTAGGAACAGGCTGGGCACCGATGTGCATGAGGCGCCACTGGTCAAGATGATAGTCAGAAAGCTTTAAGTCTCCGCGGTCGAGTGCATCAAGAATATCCTGAGCCCACGGAACTAAAAGCCAGACAATCGTACAGCGTTCGTCGGAAGCAGCCTTTAATACAGTTTCCGGTTTTGTTCCCCTTAAGAGAACTGCTTTTCCGCCGCTTATAAGTTAACCGAACCAGTGCATTTTTGCTCCTGTGTGATAGAGCGGAGGAATGCAGAGGAATACGTCGTCCTTTGTCTGTCCGTGGTGATTCTGTTCAACTGCGGCAGAGTGCATGAGCGCGCGGTGCTTGTGAAGGATTGCCTTAGGGAATCCTGTAGTTCCCGAGCTGAAATAAATTGCGCCTTCATCATCGTCAGAAATTTCAATTTCAGGATTTGCAGATGAATAGTTCATTGCCGACATAAAATAGTTTTCTGA
>JAGABO010000152.1 GCA_017614655.1 Treponema sp.
ACGAGGTCTTGGTATAGAAGAGGTTTCGGATTGTGTAAAACTTACAAAGCCGGATGTTCAGTTTTTTGATGATGATATTCTGTTAAGGTTTAAATTATGTTCACAGGAATAGTAGAAGAAACAGGAACTGTAAACTCAATTTCGCGCGGCGGCTCTTCGCTTGTTCTTGGCATAGAATGTTCCTTTGCTGAAGCTCTCGAAGACGGAGAAAGCGTTGCGGTAAATGGTGTGTGCCTTACTGTTACTAAAAAAACAAAAACTTCTTTCTGTGCGGACGTTACTCCCGAAACGTTCAGACGAACTTCTTTAAATGAACTTGCCGAAGGAAGTTCCGTTAATCTTGAACGTGCCATGAAAGCAGACGGAAGATTCGGTGGTCATATTGTAAGCGGCCATGTTGACGGAACAGGCATGCTTACGGATTTTGTGCGCGAAGAAAATGCCGTAAATATTTTTGTGTGCGTAAGCCGCGAACTTGGACATTATATAATAGAAAAAGGTTCGGTTACTGTAGATGGAATAAGTCTTACCGTTGCACATGTTGAACATGGAAGCGAGTCCTGTGTTTTTTCTGTTGCAGTAATTCCGCACACCTGGGAAAACACGGTGCTCTGCAAAAAAAATAAAGGCAGTGTTGTAAATATTGAATGTGATGTAATCGGAAAATACGTGGAGCATTTTCTTAACGGAGATGATGCAGAAAAAAATGTCCTTTCCGAAATGATGTCATCATTTAAAAGCTTTCACTAAAACTGAATGGAATAAAAACGGAGGAAAAATGGAAGATATAAAATTCAACACGATTGAAGAAGCCATCGAAGATTTCCGCAACGGAAAAATCATCATGGTAACGGACGACGAAAACCGCGAAAACGAAGGAGACTTTATTGTTGCCGCTGAATTTGCAACTCCGGAGAATATCAACTTTATGGCAAAATACGGCAAGGGACTTATCTGTATGCCGGTGAGTGAGAAAATTGCACACCGTCTTCGTTTTGATCCGATGGTTTCGCTTAACACAGACAATCACGAGACTGCTTTTACGATTTCTGTCGACCATGTTTCTACTTCAACGGGAATCAGTGCTTATGACAGAAGTGCAACGGCAATGGCTCTTGTTGACGGAAAGTCGTGTGCTCAGGATTTCCGCAGGCCGGGTCACATGTTCCCGCTTATTGCAAAACCGCTTGGTACCTTTGAACGCAACGGCCACACGGAAGCAACGGTTGATTTCTGTAAAATCGCCGGTTTAAAAGAGGCCGGCCTCTGCTGTGAAATTATGAGCGATGATGGTCACATGGCACGCCTTGAAGAACTTTACGGAATTGCAAAAAAGTTCAACTTAAAGCTTGTAACGATTGCAGATCTTATCCTTTACAGAAAGAGTCACGAGCGTGTCGTAGAAAAAGTTGCAGAAGCAAATCTTCCTACAAAATACGGCGAGTTTAAAATACACGGGTTTAAGGATTTACTTACCGGTGCTGAACATGCCGCTCTTGTTATGGGAGAAGTTGCAGGAGACGAAAGTGTTCTCTGCCGTGTTCACAGTGAATGTCTTACGGGTGATACTTTCGGTTCCTTAAAGTGTGACTGCGGTGAACAGTTTGATGCAGCTATGAAAAAAATTGCAGAAGCCGGTAAAGGAGTGCTTGTTTATCTTCGTCAGGAAGGTCGCGGTATCGGGCTTCTTAATAAAATAAAAGCGTATGCACTTCAGGATAAAGGAATGGATACTGTTGATGCAAATCTTGCGCTTGGTCTTCCGGCTGATGCACGTGACTATTACTGCGGCATTCAGATTCTGCGTGACCTTGGCGTTAAAAAGATTAAGCTCATGACAAATAATCCGCAGAAGGTTTACGGATTAAAAAGTGATGTTCACGGTCTTGAAATTACAGAACGGGTTCCGCTTCAGATTCCGGTTCGTGAGCAGGACAAGTTCTACATGAAAACAAAAGCAGTGCGCATGGGACATCTGCTTGATTTATAAAATCATTTGAGGAGGCATGAAAATATGAACATTATTGAAGGAAAACTTACAGAAGCAAAGGGAATGAAGATTGCAATCGTTGCCGCAAGGTTCAATGAATTTATTGTAAGCAAACTGATTGAAGGTGCACGCGATGCTCTTTTAAGGCACGATGTTCCGGATGATAACATTGATTTGTTCTGGGTTCCGGGTTCGTTCGAAATTCCTGTTGCTGCAAAAAAAGCCGCTGAATCAAAAAAGTATGATGCAGTTATCTGTCTTGGTGCTGTAATCCGCGGTTCAACAAGTCATTATGATTATGTCTGTGCAGAAGTAAGCAAGGGTGTAGCTCAGGTAAGCATGAGCACAGGTCTTCCTGTTATGTTCGGAATTCTTACGACAGATACAATTCAGCAGGCAATAGAGCGCGCCGGAACTAAAGCCGGAAACAAAGGCTACGACTGCGCTCTTGGTGCCATCGAAATGGTAAACATGCTTAAGAAAATCTGAGCAGGATTTTTAAGTCTGTAAAAGTTTTAATGAGGCTGCCGGAGATTTACTCGCCGAGGAATTCTCTGACAGCTTCTTTTTTTTCTGCCTGATTAAAAACAAATCTGCAGATAAAGAATGAAATAATTCCGCAGAGGATTCCGTTAATCATTCCGAAGAAAACATCGCTTGGAAAATGAGCTCCTACATAAAGGCGCGTAAAGGCAATCAGAAAAGCAAAGCAGAAGCCCGGTACGGCAAGTTTTTTCGGAACAAAAAAACACACTGCAGCTGCACATGCAAAACAGAGGGAAGTGTGACCGGATGGAAAAGAAGAGTCACCTGGAATTTTTCCAATAATCTGGAGCTGTTCTATAACAACAAAAGGACGTGCCCTGTCAAAAATATTTTTTAAAATCAGGTTGCAGGTTAAAAAGGAAAGAACTGCACCGCATCCCCCTGCAAGAGAAGCCTTGCGGGTTTTCTTAAATAAGAAAAGCACAAGTAAAAAAAGCGCCCAGACGGCAACCGTTACTTTTGTGCGGGTAATAAAACATAAAGGCGCATTTAAAAAATCAGTGCGCACATTATCCTGAAGCCATAAGAGAAGTTTTCCTTCAAAAAGTGAAAAGTTTTCCATAGTAAGTTTTCCTTATTCCTGAGCAAGCGAAACAAAAAGTTCCGCTTCTTCCTTGTAAAGCTTGATTCCTTTTTCCCAGAAATCTTTTTTTGTAATGTCAAAGCCGGCTTTTGCACACAAGTCTTCACAACTCATGCTTCCTGTATTGGAAAGAAGCTCTGCATATTTTTCTGCAAAGGCACTTCCTTCTTCAAGGCTTTTCTCGTAAAGCGCTGCTGCAAAAAGCTGGCCGAATGCGTACGGAAAATTGTAAAAGTCAAAGCCGGTACTGTAATAGTGACTCTTAACTGCCCACATGTATTCGTGCCGTTCTTCGTTAAGTCCGTCGCCATAAGTTTTTTCCTGGGCATCTTTCATGAGTGAACAGAAATCATCTGCGTTAAGGATTCCTTTCTCGCGGTTTTCAAAAACGGACTGTTCAAAATAAAAGCGGCAGAGAATATCAACAAGAACCTGTGAAGCATCCTGAAGGTCGATGTCAAGAATCATGAGCTTGTCGGTGCCGGATGCATTTTTAATCATGTCCTGCTTTACGATTGTTTCTGCAAAAGTGCTTGCCGTTTCTGCAAGAGTCATGGGATAAGAAAAAAACAGCGGGCTCTTTCCTTTCATGCAGTTAAAGTGATAAGCATGTCCTGCTTCGTGTGCAAGTGTTATGATGTCGCTGAATGTTCCGGTAAAGTTTGTAAGTATGCGGCTCTGGTGTCCCTTCGGAAAATCTTCGTCATAAGCGCCGCCTGTTTTTCCCCTGCGGATTTTTGCATCAACCCAGCCGGAATCAAAAGCGGTGCGGGCAAACTTTCCCATGCTTTCAGAAAAAGAAGAATATTTTTCTACGACATAATCGCAGGCTTCTTTGAACGTCCACTTTTTAGAAAGAAGCGAATCTTTTTCTCCGGAAGAAAGAGGAGCAAACAAATCATAGAAAGCAATTCCGTTTCCGTTTAAGCCGGCCGTTTCGCTTTTTGTCATTCTGTGTTTTCTAAGATATGCTGCCTTTGCTTTAAAATATTTTCTCCATACAGGAAGTGCATCTTTAAGAGTTTCTGTAAGTGCGTTTAAAGTTTCGCCGGAGATTCTGCTTAAAAAAAGCGAGCGGTCCAGTGCAGTTTTCCAGCCGCGCTTTTTGTTGAGTGTAATTGTTTCTCCCTTTAAGTTGTTGAGCGAAGCTGCAAGCGCAATCTTATTCTGTTCAAGAAGTGCTTTTTCTTTTTCCCAGGAAAGCTTTCTTGTTTCTGCATCAGAGTCGTAAGCGTCGTTTCTGAGTTCGTTAAAAGTTTTTCCTTCTGAATCAGAAAGGTTACTGATAATCTGCTCCTGAAGGTTTCCCCACGCGTTTCCTCCGGTCTGCTGCAGCTGTGCGGCAAGTTTTTCTTCTGCAGGAGAAAGCATGTGTTTTGAATTTTCGATGAATTCATTTATCGTAAAACGGTATTCAGAATATTCAGGGAAACGTGTAAAAAATTCATCAGTCTGATTCTGATGACTTACAAGAATTCTTGTGAACTTAACTTCAATATCATTCAGTCTGATTTCGAGTTTTTCGATTGAATCAAGATTATTTAAATATGAAGTATTGGTTGTGTCTGTTGAATAAATTACGTAAGCGTATGCACCGAGCGTCATTATCGAAGCTGTAAGCTTTTCATAGTTTTCCAGAAAGGTTTTAAGCCACAGAGGAAAATCAAAGTTTCCGTTCTGTTCACGCGTAAAGCTTTCTGCAGTTTCTGCAAGTTGCTCTGTGCTTTCAAAAAGAGAATTGTTTTCGCTGAGTGCAGACTTGTATTCTTCACATTCGATTGAAGGAAAAATGCTGTCCAGGTTCCAGACAGGAACTTCACAGCAGGTTGTGTCATTTTCTTTTGCCATAGGTTGATTATATAGAAAAACATTTTATGATTAAAGGGTTGTATGATATAATGTATTCGCTGACGGAGGCATGTAAAATGAAGATTGCTTTTTTTGATACTCATTCTTATGACAGAAAATCTTTTGAAAAAGAAAA
>JAGABO010000153.1 GCA_017614655.1 Treponema sp.
GGAGTAAAGACACACATTGCAATAAGCATAACGGGAATAAAAACTGCAAACATTGAATACGAGGAAAATATGTTTTTTAGTATTTCACAGAATAAGAAAGAAGAAATTACAAATAAAAGAAGGTTAAACAGCTCGTTAAACAACGCAGAGTAAATACCGCCGGCCTTTACGGAAAGAAGAAAAAGAACTGCTGCATCAATTAGTATTGTAATACTCTGCAATACAGAAAGCAGATTTTTTTTATTACGGTTCAATACGGAAAACACGCCGCTTTTTTGATCTTTTAAGGAATAGAATGCCGCCGTAAAAGAGCAGAGCATAAGCCACAAAGCTAAAATTCCCCTGAGCGGAAATATTTTAAATGCATCTTTTTTTAACAGAACCCTGGTTTCGAAAATATTATTATCCTGCACATAAAAACCGTAAACTGATTTTAATTCTGAATCAGAGATAAAACCGTATCCTGCATCACTTCTTACATAAGATGAATAAGCTTCATAAGAAAAAGCCTTATAAAGAGCTGCGCATAAAATCTCCCTGCAGAAAGAAAGAAGCGCATCATCTTCTTTTTCATAAACTTCTACAATCGGCTGTATTTTTTTATTCAGGGCACTTTTTTTAAGAGTTTCAATCATGCCGGACTTAAAAATCCAGGCACAGGAAGCGCGGTTATTTTTTACGCAGGACAGTGCATCTTCTTTTGAAGAGCATTTTATAAAGCGTATAAAATCAGACTCCATAAGTTCAGAAGAAATTTTTCCGGCCGTAATATCATCATCTTCAAGAAAAAGGGCACAAGAAATAATTCCGCCTTTATAATTCGAAGTTACACGAAAAATCACCGTAACGGAAGCAAGAATTATAAACATCAGTAAGAGGGAAATCTTTTTTAAAAGCCTTTTCTGAACAAGAAACGGCCAGATGTAAACATTCATTCTTTACCCCCTTTTATTCTGCGCACAAGGCATGTTAAAAAAACAAAGAGCACCGTATACAGAAAAGAAGGAACAAGAAGAAGCATCTCTTTTTTTAATGCAGTACAAAAGCCGTCTAAAGCAACATAGGCCGGAATAAACGAAAAAAATTTCTGAAGCTCTTCCGGAAAAAAAGAAAAAGGATAAAAACAGCCGCCCAAAAAACACAGAAGCAGAACTAAAGAGGAGTTCAATAAGACTGCTGTAAAAGCCGAAGAGGAAAGTTCATATAAAAAAAACTGAAGAGAAGAAATCATAAAGACAACGGCTACTCCTTCAAGGAAAACTGTTTTTAATGAAGAAAAAGAGCCGAAGTTTTTCCATTCGCGCACAGTAACAAAATCAAAATAAGAAAAAATCCCTAATGCGAAAACAACTGCAAGAAAAAAAAGAATCACAAAAAGCACGTAGGAAAAGTATTCACCTGCAATCTGTAAAAATGAATTAAGCTTTCGGGAAGCCAGCAGTTTTGAAAGACTTCTGCTTCTGTCCGTAAAATAAGAAGAGGAAGCAACTCCGAAAGACATTATAAAAAAGACCAGAAGGGAGCAGAGATAATAGGCCGGAAGAGAAACTCCGTTAGAAATCCCTGTCTGTTCTACACGGCAGAAATCTGACCTTTTTAAAACCCAGTCTATATAACGCACATTTAAATCATAAGTGAGCCGGTTAAAATCTTTTTTATGCCCGTATCTTCGCAAAAAATACTGCATGGAAAAAATTCCGCTCTGACTGTGAATTATAAGAGAAGAAACAATTTCTGCAATTTTAGTTTTTACGGCTTCATTAAAAGTGCCGGCCGTATCGTTAATGACAAAAAGAAGTTTTTTATCGTTAAGGCCGCAGTTTATTGAATCTATAAAACCGTCGGGAACTACGACATAGGCATCAAGGTTTCCTTTAGAAAGAGCTTTTTCTGCATTATCCTGTTCCATCACAAGAAGCTCAAGGCTTTCTCCTGATGAATCCATTTTTGTTAAAGTTTCTAATGCGAAATTTAAATACGGGTCATCTAAGGAGCCGGCAATCGCAACTTTAAAACGTCCTGTTTCTGAAGAAGAAAAATTTATTCTCTTAGAAAAAAAGAAGACTGCAGTTCCCGTAAAACAAAAAAACAGAACAGCAAATAATACAAGAGAAGGAAATTTTACAAAAAGTCTTTTTGTCTGTAAATAAAAATACGAAATAAAAAGTTTCATTTTATAAAGCTTCTGCAAGCTGCTCCATAGTTTTAAAAGCAAAGGGAACCAGTATTCCATTTTTTAAGATAAAACATTTTGTACATTCAGATATTTCAGAAACATCATGAGTTGCAGTAATAATAATTCCATGATTTTTCGTAAAGTACTTATAATAATCAAAAATCTTTTTCTTACAGACTACATCAAGTGCAGCAGAAGGTTCATCCAGGAGAAGAATTTCTGGAGAAGAAGAAAGGGAAACTGCAATGGAAAGCCGTTTTTTCATTCCGCCCGAAAGTTCACAGACAGGAGTTTTAAGAAAATCTTTTATTTCTAAAAAAGACAAAACCCCTTCACTAAGAGAAGCTTCCAGTTCCCTTGCGGAATACCAGAGCCTTAAATTGTCATAAGAGGTAAGTTCTTCGATTAAAGGATTATTCTGCGGAACATAGCCGACGGCTTTTGAAAGATATTTTTTATCGGAAAAAAGTTCCCTGCCGCCATAATTAAAAGAACCTGAATCAGGCTTAACAACGCCGGCAAGAATAGAAAGAAGCGTTGATTTTCCGGAACCGTTAGAACCGAGGAGCGCAATGCACTCCCCTTCTTCTGCGGTCAGAGATATGCCGTCTAAAACTTTATTTCTGTAAGACTTGCATATCCCGGACAACGTAAGTTTCATATTATGAAAATATTATAAACCAAAAAGGTCTGCTACCGTAGCAGAACGAAGCATGTCTGTAATAAGAGCAGGAACAGATGCTTTTTCGAGGCGTTCAACAATTGTGTTAAAATCAGCACCGTAAACTGTCTCATAGAATGCATCATCATCTACGTCAATTGCATCAGAAGGCTCTCTGACAGAAGCATTCTTTCCAAATTTTGTATCAACTTCCATCTTTACATATTCAGAATCAGACACATCGCAGAATGAAACTTCATATTTCGAAGCTGTTTTTGATGAACTCTTAACATTGAATTTCATTACAACTTTTGGAAGCCATTGAATGACTGTGCTTAAAGTAGAATCATAAGGGCTGTAGAATTCGTTACTAAGTTCTTCGGCCAAAGCACTGCCAACCTGGAAACTGAATTCACCGTTAGAATTAGTTAAATCTTTTGCACGGAATGTAAAGAAATCTTCACCATCTACCATTACGTTAAAATCGCCGGTAAGTTTCTTTCCTGATTTTCCCCTTCCTTCGACAGTAATTTCATCTGCAATATTTAAATCAAGAGCATACTTTCCGCATGATTCAGGAATATAGCAGGTTACAGCTTCTGTTCCGTCAACTGCAAAAAATTCAAATCCTGCACAGTTACCGTTTTTATCTGTGTAAACGGTAATGGCAGTATCCATCAATTCATAGAAAACATCTTCAACAATACCTTCAAATGACTCTTTTATATCATCCTTAGATAAATCTGTACCAAACATACCTGCAAGAGAACTGATGAAACCTGCAATTTCATTAAAGTTACTGCTCTGAGAAACTTTTTCGATAACTGCGTCTATCATTTGATCTGCAAGTTCCTCTGTTATTTCGAGAGAAATTTCATAATAATCTGCAGAGATTTCATTTTCTGAAGTTCCGGCAGAAATTGTAGTTAATTCTTTTTCGAGACCTTCTACAGGAGAAAGAGCAGCATCCATTACCTCTTCTACAAAACCGTTAATAACTTTTTCTTCCGGAAGAATCTTAAAGAAACCGTCAATATAAGTGTAGCCTTCTTCCATATTATAAAAATAAGCAACAACGGAATTTCCCTGAACCTTAATATAATCATTTATGATTTCCGGAATCTGGAAAAATACTGCAGAGTTTGTTTTATCTCCGATAATATTTGCAGAAACAACATCAACATCATTTACACCGGCTGTGAGAGCATAATCAAATGAACCGTCTTTTAAACTGTTTTTCATGTTAAACTTAAAATTGTTAAGCCAGTCAAAACTAAAACCTCCTGTTTCTGAAACAGCAAGGTTAAGAAGCATTTTTGCAGCAGGACAGAGAGAAACTTTCATATTAGTTTCTGTATTGATGTTCTTAAAGTCAACAAGAGGCTTATAAGCATAAATTTCAGAAACAGCAGACTGAACTGGTTTAGTAACCACAGATTTTACCGCTGTCTTGAATAATTCATCAGGAGACTTTTCTTTACATGAAACAAAAAGCAAAAGAAAAGCTGCAAAGCAAGCCTTTACAATGGAAAGAAACGTTTTTCTGGTAATCATATTGAGCTCCAATAAAAAAAAATTATGGAACCGGCGGATTTACACAAGAGACTAAACAACCTCATACTGCAAAAAATCCATACAGTCCCTTATAAAAAAAGCGGCGGTAAAAAAAAATACCACCTGCTTTTTAATCCAATGAAAATGACCCCGGCGGGGTTCGAACTCGCCACCTTCTGCTTAGGAGGCAGACGCTCTATCCATAATGAGCTACGGGATCAGATATGAAAACTATAGCAGATTTTAAATCTTCTTGCAATCAGAAACAAAGCCTTATCTTACCCTTAACTTATTCTCCTGAAAGCTTAAAGCACAAAGCCTTAAGATACCCTGCAAGATTTCCGTTCTTAAAAAGTGAATCAGAAAAATCAGAAAAAGACTTTTTTAATTCATCATAATGCATAAAAAAATCAAGAAAAAGTTTTTCGAGTTCTGCATCAGAAAAATCTGAAGGAAGTTTTTCTTCTTCAAAAAGTTCTACAACTTCATCACATAAATTCTCCTGCAGAACAGACACAGTTCTGTTGTAGTAAAGCATAAGCTTTAAATAAAGCAGATAATTTTCTTCAGAAAAAAACGGCTTCATTCTTTTTAAAAGAGCATTCACTTTTACAAGCTGAAACTCCCCTTCCTGAATATAGGCATGCCACAAAAAGGGAAGACCGGAAAGTGCAGCTCTGGAAAAAGAATCTTCACCGCGAATCATATTTACAGAACAGAGAGTAAGAAAGGCATCCCACGTAAGCTGATCCATATACGGAAGACTTACAAGAGAAAAGTTTCTTTCTTTATTCTTCCAGGATGCATAAAAAGAATCATAGCTTTTTCCTTCGGGAGAAAAAACATAAAGTTCAAAATCTGGATTTTCCCTTTTGCGAAGTTCAGTAAATTTTTCAAGGGCACAAACAAGAGATGAACAGTCTTTTTCATAGGAGAAAAAACTTATGGTAAAAACATCTGGATTATTAAAAAGAGAAGTTTTTTCTTTAGTTACAGAACGCATTTTATTCAGGGCATATTCACGGTCTTTAAGATTTCTTACAAACTCTGAATCCAGAACAAGCCCTGCTGTTTTATCAGTAAACCCCGGCATAAAATTAATTTTCTTTATATTGCTTTTTCTGGTTCCGCTTTTTAAAAGGTGAAACTCATCTGCCCACTCTTCTGCCGTAAGATATTCAATATTTATAATTTCGACAGGCTTTGTAAAACTTTCGTCAAATAAAAGTTCTTCAAGCCAGTCAGGACGGCCGCACTGAAAGCATTCAAAAATAATATCAGGAATATTTTCCTTAATAAAGTTTTCCGGAAACTCTCCGTCCCAATGTATTACGTTCCAGCCGTTTAAGTTCTGAAGTTCAGCCGCACAATCAATCTGAGGACACATTCTGGAAAAAGAAATCATATCACTTACGGCAAGCGTAACTTCAAAAGGAAAGTTTTCTTCCGTAAGAGCACGAAAAAGCCTGTATACAAAACCTATATCACCATAATTATCTACTACTTTGCAGAGAATAAGAAGTTTCTTCATAAGTTCATTCTACCAATTTAAAAAAATTGTGGCAAAAGAAAAATAAAAAAATATTTAATTTTTTTGTAGTTTTTAAAAAACATGACAATAAAAGAGATGAGGTGATGCTATGAATATATTTTGTTTTTCTCCATTCGGCTACGAAGGTTCTCTTGTAACTGTAGAAGTAGATCTGCGCCGCGGAATTCCTGCAGTAGATCTTGTAGGACTTGCAGACGGAGCCATAAAAGAATCCAGGGAAAGAATGAAAACTGCAATAAGAAATTCAGGATTTGAATTTCCTGGCGAACGGGTACTGATAAGTCTTTCTCCGGCAGACTTAAAAAAAGAAGGTGCAGGTTTTGATCTTGCAATAGCCCTTGCAGTTCTTTCCAGGCAGAAAGAACTTGAACCGGATGTAGATTTTCTTGTACTGGGAGAACTCGAGCTTAACGGAAGAATCAGACCGGTACGGGCAGTGCATGCAGCGGTAAGTACTGCACATGCTGCAGGAATAAGATACTGCATTATTCCGGAAGAAAATGCCGATGAAGCACGCGAAGTTTCCGGAATGAAAGTTTTTGGTGCATCTAATCTTTACGATGCATTTCATTCTCTTTTTTCTACCGATAGTTTTACCGAAAAAAACAGAAACTCTTCATTAAAAAAGATTCCTTCGAAAGACTCAGAAGAAATAGAAGGAATCCTTTTCCCGAAAGAAAGCGAAGATTTTTCGGAAATCAGGAATCAGGAAAAACTCGTACGTGCACTTCAAATTGCAGCTGCAGGCTTTCATAATCTTCTTGCCTACGGACCGCCCGGCTGCGGGAAAACTCTTTCCATAATGAAGTATCCGTCTTTACTTCCGCTTCTGCTTCCGGATGAATCACAAAGTACAACACGTATTTACTCTATTGCAGGTCTCCTTGGTGCAGAAAAAAGTTCTATATTCAGGACGCCCTTCCGTACACCGCATCAGACTGCAAGCATAGAAGGAATGTGCGGAGGAGGGGCCAGACTATCTCCCGGAGAAATTTCTCTTGCACACAACGGAGCTCTTTTTCTTGATGAAGCTGCTGAATTTAAAACATCTGTTCTTCAAATGCTGCGAGTTCCCATGGAAACCGGAAGCATATCTTTAAGCAGGGCCGGTCGTTCCACAGTTTTTCCTGCAAGATTCCAGCTTCTGATGTCGGCAAATCCCTGTCCATGTGGAAACTACGGTTCAAAAGACAGAATCTGCCTCTGTTCTGCGCGTTCTGTTGAACAGTACTGGAGGAAATTTTCGGCACCCCTTCTGGACAGAATAGATTTAAGAGTTCAGACAGAGACTTCCGTAAAAAAAGATTCTGAATCAAAAAAGGGAATATCAACTCATGAACTTAGAAAAGATATTGCACGAGCAGTTTTAATACAGAGGAACAGGCAGGGAAAAAGAAATGCCCTTCTTTCTCCATCAGAAATTGCAGAATTCTGCAGATGCACACCGGAAGCAACACTGTATCTGGACGAAAAATCAAGACTCTTTGAATTTTCATCCAGATCTGTAAGCGGGTGCCTTAAAGTTGCAAGAACAATTACTGATATGAAACAGAAAGAAATAATAGGCATCGAAGAAATGGAAGAAGCCGTTTCATTCAGAAAGAACGGCGGAATTCTTGAAACTACAGCCACACTCCTTTAAAAAAGAAAAAACTTTCTAAGAAAAAAAAATCTTAGAAAGTTTATAGTACCGCCTCTGAGACTCGAACTCAGACACGCTCGCGCGCAAAAGATTTTGAGTCTTTCGTGTCTACCATTCCACCAAGGCGGCATACTGTAAAACTTTAGTCTAATGTAAATAAAAAATCAAGTACCGGGGTTTTATAAAAACTCCGGACAAACGGAGTTTTATTTTGGAAGATTTTCAATATACTGCTATAATGCAGACAATTAAAAACATAGCTTCGCAGGTAAATATGATTGTTTCGGATTCATCAGAAATCACAAATGCAAACATAATAAAGGCAGCAGATATTCTTGATAAAGTATTCGGATATAAAGAATTCCGTCCGCTTCAAAAAGAAACGATTTTAAGCATTCTGGAAGGAAGGGATACTCTTACGGTTATACCGACAGGAGGCGGAAAATCACTCTGCTACCAAATACCGGCCTTGATGAGCAGGGGGCTTACGCTTGTGATTTCTCCGCTTATTTCACTCATGCAGGATCAGGTTTCGCAGCTTCTGAATGCAGGTATTTCTGCAGACTTTCTTAATTCAACTCTTGAACCGAAGGAGTATCTGAAGGTAAGCGAAAGAGTCCGCTGTGGAAAAACAAAGCTTCTCTACGTTGCACCCGAAAGCCTCTGTACAAAAAGATTCAGAAACATTCTTGAAGCAGGACCGGAGGTTTCTTTTATTACCGTAGATGAGGCTCACTGCATAAGCGAATGGGGCCATGACTTTCGCCCTGACTATCTTGAAATTGCTGCCTTCAGAAAACAGTTTCCGTCGGCTCCCTGTCTTGCACTTACTGCAACTGCAACAAAACAGGTTCAGCACGATATTATAAAACTTCTTGCGATGGAAAATCCCGAAGTTCTTACGGCAAGCTTTAACAGACCAAACATTTATCTTGATGTAAAAAGAAAAGAGAATGCGTTTTTTCAGATTACGGAATTTATCGAAAAGCACAAAAACGAAAGCGGAATAATTTACTGTTTTTCAAGAAAGAAGGTAAATGAACTTACGGAAAAACTTAGGGCAAAAGGAATCAATGCATTAAGCTATCATGCAGGACTTACTGACTTGCAGCGTGCAAAAAATCAGAGGGCATTTATAACGGACAAAGCTGATGTAATGGTTGCAACTCTTGCATTCGGCATGGGCATTAACAAAAGTAACGTGCGTTATGTAATTCATGCAGACCTTCCCAAATCGCTGGAACAGTATTATCAGGAAACAGGACGTTCAGGACGTGACGGACTTCCTTCTCATGCACTGCTCCTCTACACTCCTGCCGACACAAGAAAGATACGCTGGCTTCTTGAGGAAAGCAATGCTTCCGTAAACTCAGAAAAGCTTTTAAGGGGAATGGTAAACTTCTGCGAAACAAAGAGCTGCCGCAGGAAAGTCCTGCTTGAATATTTCGGTGAACCGTACATGAACGGAGAAAGCACCTGCTGCTGTGACAACTGCAGGATATTTCCGGAAGCAAAAGTCCCGGATACCGATGAAGAATATGTCCGCATAGAAAGGGAACTTCGGCTCTGGAGACGGCATCTTGCAGACGAGCTGAATATTCCGCCTTATGTTATTTTCGGAGACAAGACACTCTTTTCCATTGCAAAAGAAAAACCGGAAACAGAAAATGCCTTAAGACGCTGTTACGGTATCGGGCAGGCTAAACTGGAAAAGTTCGGCCGCTCGATACTGCGCATTGTACAGAACGGTTAGCAGTCAAAAAGTTTTCTGCATTCAAGGTAGAAACGCTTTTCGCTTGCCTCTCCCATGCTGAAGCTTTTTCTTGGAAGCGGACCGCGACTACCGATTGTTTCGAAGAAAGAATCCTTCTGAACAGGAGGAAGCATCACAGAAACCGCACTGTCTTTTTCTGCAAGACGGAACACTTCGGAAGAACCGTGAATGTAGTCAATTTCTACGCCACTGTTTTCAGAAATGAATTCATCAAGGACAGGCTGAAGTCTGCTCACGGCAAGTTCCTTAACGGGAGTATTTAAGAAGGCATATTTTTTTACGCCGTTTTCTTTGTACACAAAACCAAAACCTGCAGAAGAAGAGCGAACCTTCTGTTCAAGTTCTGCATCTGTGTCTGCAAAAGAAACTTCTCCACCGAGAGCTTCTGATGTTTTTTTTATAAGGGCATCTGCACTGCAGTTAAACAGGACTCTGTGAATCGGTTCAAAGGTAAGGCCTTCATCATAGAGGTTTACGATTTCTACAAGGGCATAGCGCACCGGGCTTTGTGAAACTTCATCAGCGCTCCGTCCGGAAGAAAGCATTTTATCCCTGTATTCTTCCCAGACAGCTTTTGCCGTTGCAAGTGAATGATTTCCGTCACCTACTGCAAAGAGGAAACAGCTTCCGTCTTCTTTTGTATTCTTTGCCTTAAGTTCAGAAAGAGCGCCGTAAACTTTAGAAAGCATTTCTTCGTCATCTAAAGCCCAGCCTGTAATGTGGCCGCTCGAAAGCATAAGGTCTCCGTCATAAACCGGAGCATTCTTTTTGGAAAAATCTCCGCAGCCTTCAACAAGCTTCTTTTCCCTGTCGTTAACAAGAAGCATGATATGAGGAAGTTCAAGAGGAGCATTCATCCTTATTTCCTTGCGCGGAGGAATGCGGTCTACGATTGTAGCCTCCGTTGCACGGACAAGAGCTTTAGAAAACGGCTTCCATTCGTAGGAATCAAGATCTATTGCACATACAAGTCCGCGTCTTTTTCTTCCGAACTCTGTCGTGCGTTCAACATAAATAAATTCAGATTTTGCTTCATCAAAAACTCCGCCTGAAATATATTCAGACATTGTTTTTCTGATTTTCTGAATACGCTCTTTTCTGTCCGGAGAAGAAAGATAAACTTCCGGAAGAATTATATTAAGGGTAGAAGGCTTACCTTCACAGGCTTCTGCTGCCTTTTTCCAGTACCCTTCATCCTGAGTATACTGATCACATGCAATTACGCTCCAGGAACCAAGGTCCCTGTTTTTCGGGAGAAGAATCTCCGGAACTTTAATACCGAATTCACTAAAATTTTTCATAGGCGCAATTATACCTTCAAACAGTTTTTTATGCTATATTAT
Source organism: Treponema sp. (assembly GCA_017614655.1). GTDB lineage: Bacteria > Spirochaetota > Spirochaetia > Treponematales > Treponemataceae > Treponema_D. The sequence goes on from JAGABO010000153.1 coordinate 10,703, forward strand.
TAGTATGGCGATTTTAGGATTCAGACAGCATCAGATTCAGAAGCAGGTTCAAATTTTGAGCCAGAAACAGATTTTTTCTCTTTCCATGCTGTCACTTCCGACAGAAGAACTTTATGACACGGTAGAAAAAGCAGCTTTGGAAAATCCTGCATTTTCCGTAACTTACCTGAACTCAGATAAAGTTCATCTTTCTTCCTCATCAAGTGCATCTTCCATCCAGAAAAGCGACAATTTTCAGGCGGTACTTGAATCGCGTGCCGACACAAGGGAAAGTCTTTCGCATCATCTTTTAACCCAGCTGCATTCCCTTAACCTTACTGCGGGCGAGACAGCCTTTGCAGAAGAAGTTATCTCCCGCCTGGACAACCACGGTTTTCTTCTTTTTGATCCGGTTTCCCTGCTCGATAAAAAAGATCCGTCACAGACACCGGCTGTTGCAAAAAAAATGGTTTCACTTATTCAGGGCTTTGATCCGTGCGGATGCTGTACAAAAAACTTTCAGGAAAGCCTTCTCATCCAGGCAAAACTTCATCCCGAACCGAACAGTCTTGCAGTTTTTATTCTTGACGGGCATTTTGATTTTCTTAATCCTCCGGTTCCTGCTCAGATTCAGAAAAAACTTCTTTCTTACCTTAACTCCCAAAAAAAACTTTTTGGACTAAAAGAAAGTGCACAAAAACTGAACACAAGTCTTGAATCAATAGAAAAAGCCGTAAACTTCATAAAAAAACTTGATCCTTATCCTGGAACAAACTATTCAACGGAAAGCACCCGCTTTGTAGAGCCCGACATTTATATAGAAGAAAGCGAAGATTATTTTCCTGCAGAAGACTTTTCAAAAGGAATAGTAATTGCGGGCGGAAAAACTTTTATAATAAAAACTGCATGGGAAAACAACCTTAAAGTTTCCGTTAATCCGGAATACAAAAAACTTGCCTGTGACAAAACTCTTCCAAAAGATGAATCAAAAAAAATTAAGGATGCCGTAAAACAGGCAGAAGACTTAATCGATTCCCTTTCGTTCAGGCAGAATACACTTCTTAAGGCAATGTGCCTTATAGTAAAAAAACAGCATGAGTTTTTTTCAAAAGGCCCGGGCTGTCTGAATGAATTAAAACAGAAAGACCTTGCAAAAGAACTCGGAATTCATGAAACAACAGTCTCGCGCATGGCAAACAGCAAATTCGTTCAGTGTCAGCAGGGATTTTTTCCTGTAAGGCATTTTTTTACAAACGCAGTAAACAGCATAAGCCGGGATAAAATTCTTTCGGAAATAAAAGATATTATCGAAAGCAGAAAAGACGCTGCAGAAAGATTAAGCGATCAGAAATTATGCACCCTGCTGGAAGAGCGCGGCATAAAAATAGCCCGCCGTACTGTAGCAAAGTACCGCGGGCTTTTAAACATTGAATCTTCATTCAAGAGGTAATATTACTTCTTTTCCTGAATCTTATCCTTTTCCTTCTTTACTTTCTGGTCAAGAACGTCCATAACCTTGTTGAGTGCGGCTGCAAAATCGAAATCATCACTTGCAACATGGGCGTTTGCTCCCCAGCGGAAGTTTACGGTAATGTCAAAGAAAAACTTTTTGTCTTCCTTAACACGAAGAATGAGATCAATAATCAAATCATCGGCATAATCAATTCTCTGAAGTTTTTTATTGATTAAATCTGACTGATCCTTTTTTAATGTAAATCCGTTTGCAGAAATAGATTTTGTCATATTTTAAGCTCCTTTCAGGAACATACTGATTAACTGCCTGCATCCGCAGACTTAAAAGCAAAGCACAGTATAAAACACGTTAAAGTCAATCAATCTTTCCTTAGTTTTATATTATGAAGGAACAAGCCCCTCTTACTTTTATTATACTACGGAATTTTCAGAAAATCAAAACAAAAAAATCAATGAATATACGTTTTGTTACATGATACGGGAAAGAACCATAAAAAGAACGGTACTTCCAACTATACTGAGCATGGAATTATTAAAAAGCAGATGAACTGCAGCACAAAAAACAGTACAGATTATATAGGGTGCACCAAAAGGACTGTGAGAAAACTCCACATCCTTAAAACAATAAACGAGAAGAATTGCCATAATTACGGCGGGCATATATTTTTCTATAAACCTGATTACAGGAGGAGGATTTCCGTTCTTAAAAACAATAAACGAAATTGACCGGGTAAAAAAGATTACAAGGGCACTGCATAAAACTGCAATAATTGCCTTATCAAGCGGGAGCGGCAGATTCATGATTCTTCCTCCGTATTGTTCTTTTCTTCCTGCTCCAGAGTTTTTCTGTATTCAGAAAAGAATTTTCTTCCCCTCATCATGAGCATTGCGCCTGTTCCAAAAAAGATTGCAACCCAGATAATGTTTGATGAAGCAAAAAGGCCAGCCCTGTAAAGAAAAACCGTTACGGCAGAAACTATAAGCCCCGTAAGAACCGGCACCAAATCATGGGATGCCTTATACTGTCCGATTACTAAAACCATAAAAAGGGCTGTGAGTGCAAAATCAACTCCCTTAAAATATTCAGTAATATTGAAGGTCTCAAGAATTTTATAACCAGCACTTCCGATAAAAGTTCCGAGCGTCCAGTAAAAATGATCGAGGGCAGAAATGATTGTATAAAAAAGTCCGCGGTTCACATTTTTAGGAACATCAATGGAAGAAACAAGCGCAAAGGTTTCATCCGTTACTGCAAACATAAGATAAGGCTTATATTTTCCGGTTCCCTTGTATCTTTTAATAAGGGAAAGTCCGTAAAAAATCTGCCTTATACTTACGAGAAACTGAGCAAGAAGAATTTCAAAAAGTCCGGCACCACCGGCAAGAAGTCCCACCATAAAATACTGGCCGGCGCCTGCATACATTACAAGGCACATAAGGGGAGGAAGCCACCACGGGTAGCCTGCATTTACCATCATTATGCCGAAAGGAATACCTATGGATATGTAACCGAAGAAAACAGGGGCTGTAATAACAAGGCACTTTTTTATTAAATCCATTTTGAGGATTATACAGAAAAATGTGTTAGAATGTAAGCAGAAAAGGGCAAAAAAGTCGCCTTAAAAATATAAGAAAAAATTCCCTCAAAGTAATTGACAAAAAGGGGTGTAATCGGGAAAGTAACAATTATTGACCATTTAAAAGGAGAGGTACGGCATTGAACGGAAGTACTGTAACCATCAGCAACGTGTCCAAGCATTTCGGTGATTTTCACGCGCTTGACAACGTAGACTTTACCATTAAACAGGGAGAGTTCTTTTCTCTACTCGGACCATCAGGCTGCGGAAAAACTACGCTTCTGCGCATTATTGCAGGCTTTGAATTTCCTGATGAAGGAGCAGTTCTTTTTGATGACAAAGACATTGTTCCGCTTCCTCCGAACAAGAGGCCGGTAAATACCGTTTTCCAGAGTTACGCCCTCTTTCCTCATCTGAGCGTTTACGAAAACGTAGCTTTTCCTTTAAGATTAAGAAAGCTCGATAAAAATGTGATTGATTCAAAAGTAAAGGAATACCTTCGTCTTGTTCAGCTTGAACAGCATGCCTACAAAAAGCCAAACCAGCTTTCGGGCGGACAGAGGCAGCGTGTTGCAATTGCGCGCGCACTTATAAACGAGCCTAAGGTTCTTCTTCTTGATGAACCGCTTTCGGCACTGGATGCAAAACTCCGCTCAAGCCTTCTTCTTGATCTTGATGCACTTCACGACAAAATCGGAATCACCTTTATTTACGTTACCCACGATCAGAGTGAAGCGCTTGCTGTTTCTGACCGCATTGCCGTAATGAATGCAGGAAAGGTGCTTCAGGTTGGAAGCCCGTTCGAAATTTACGAAAGCCCGGCTACCCAGTTTGTAGCACAGTTCATCGGTGAGACAAATCTTTTTGAAGCAACGGTCGTAAACTGCGAAAGCTATAAGGTAGAAGGAAAGGCCGATATTGAACACATGGTAACGCTTAACGTTCCGGCACTCGGAATGCAGGCTCAGCTTAAAGGCGACACACAGGCTACCAAAGAAGAAGACAAGAACATTCTTGTAACTGACTACGAGCATACAGACGAAGGACAGAAGGTTGCGTTTACCGTTCGCCCGGAAAAAATCCGCATTACCCGCGAAGAACCTGCCTTTGGAGGCCGCCGCGACATCAATGTATTTAAGGGCATCGTTAAGGAACCTGTATACACCGGCTTCCAGTCAAAGTTTTATGTAGAACTTGAAAACGGCACGATCGTAAAGGTATTCAAGCAGCACACAAACTATCTTGATGACGGTCCGGAAATCGCCTGGAAGGATACTGTTTATATTTCGTGGTCGGCAGAAGACGGCTACATCGTAGAAGACATAAACAAGTAGGTGTCTATGGAAGAAAAAAACACACAGACAGCAGACCTTAAACTTGCAGCAAAAGCTCACAGCCTTTCGCACAGGAAGCTTAATCCGGGACCTGCCTACGCCTGGCCGATGGGAACATGGTTTTCGCTTTTCTTTATAGTGCCGATCGGAATAATACTGTGCTACTCTTTCATGAAGCGGGACATGTTCGGCGGAGTTATTCACGAATTTTCTTTTGATGCTTACAAACAGATGTTTTCCAGAACGTATGCATTTATTTTCCTGCGTACTCTCTGGATGACTGTAATTGCAACCCTTGTTTCCATCCTGATTGCCCTTCCCTGCGGATACGCAATTGCACGAAGCCGTCATCAGACACTGCTTCTGATTCTTGTAATAATTCCGTTCCTTACCAATTCCCTCATCCGTATTTTTGCATGGATGACGATTATGGGCGAAAACGGACTTTTAAATTCATTACTGCGTTTCTTCTTTAACATAAAAAATGCAGTTACCGGAGGGACGTCAGAATTTGTTCCGCATAAATTCATGTTCACAAGAACTGCCGTTATCATAGTAAGCATTTACATGTATCTGCCCTATGCAATTCTTCCGGTATTTACAGCTGTAGACAGATTTGACTTTACGCTTCTGGAAGCTGCCCGTGATCTTGGAGCTACAAAACCAATGGCAACTGTTAAGATTCTTTTACCCGGAATAAAGGGCGGAATCATCAGTGCGCTTATATTTACATTCATCCCGATTTTCGGAAACTACACTGTTCCTCAGATTATCGGAAGCACCGAAAGCTACATGCTCGGAAACATCATCATGGATCAGATTCA
>JAGABO010000154.1 GCA_017614655.1 Treponema sp.
TTACATACTGTGCATCATGATAATACTGATCTGTATATGTAAACTCTTCAGTAAAATAAATCTTCTTTAAATCATCAATGTAATTCTGCACAATAAGATTTGATAAATCCAGATAAGTATCTTTTATTGCATTAAACCCGGCCCCTTCTGATTCATTTGAACAGGCATCCTGAACCTTAACATTAACGGCGAATGCTCCGTCTTCTGAATCTTCGGCAAGAGTATGCTTTACAATAAATTCTGTAAAACCATCTTTTACAAAATACTGTACGCCTGCATTGTCCAGCGTATAAACGACTTCTCTCTTTTCTGCAATAACGTATCCTGCATTTTTATTTCTTACTCTCTGTTCAGCAACGGATATTCTTTTAACTCCACTATCTGCATCATGATACTTTCCATAAATATAAATCGTTCCGGCCGTTCTGTTTCTTAAAATTTCTGCATCGGTAAACTCTCCAATTTCTGCAAATGAAAACAATTCATTTTCGTCTTGAACCTGATTTCCCGTTTCCTTTTTTACAACAGTTCCATCTGCAGAGAAAACAATTTCTTCAGATAAAGCATATAAGTCATATTTTAAAGGAGGCTCTTCTTCTCTTGAAGGAATGTATTTTACAGAAAAAGAATTTCCTTCAAGAGAAAAATGCTTTCCGTTTAAAGAAACACAAACTTCCGTTCCGAATGAAAACGAAACAGTAACAAATGCCAGGTGCTGGTTATCAATAAAATCTTTTAATTCTTTTCCCTTCGGCTGAATCATAAGACTTCTGCGGTCCAGGGAAGCTTCTGCTTTGTAAAAAAAATCTTCTGCATTCAAAACATTTGTACCGCTCAAAACCTGAACATTGTCCTGTCCATAAGAAAAAGGATTTGATTCATTCTCGAATTCTTCTACCGGCTCACTAAAAGTCAGGATAACAGGAGCATTTGCATAAGACCTTTGCGACGGTTCCGGACTCACTGTATAACAGAGCGGTTTTATGTAAATACCTTCCAGGCCTTTTTTTAAGGAAACTTCCGTTTTATGGATACCTTCAGAAGAAGTTTCTTTTTCTAAAAACTCAACGTAATCCGAAGACAGCGGACTGTAAGCATTACCTTTTTTTTCATAAGCATTCCAGCCTAAAAAACATGTAACAGGCGATGCTTTGAATTCGACAGTAAAGACATCCGTAACTTTTTTTGAAAGAACCGTACCTGTAAGAATCTGTCCTTCATTTGCACCACATTCAACATGTATTTCATAACTTTCTGCATTTGCATATTTAATATCATTTTCCAGCTGCAGTTGAATATCCGACCCCTGCAGAAAATTCTCACAGGCGGAAAGTACCATACATAAAATCCATCCCATTACAGCCGGTAAAAGAGCCTTAAAAAAACGGTTCATACAAAAACCTCCTGAGTAAATACCAGACTGAATTTTAACATGGGAAATGCCAAAAGTCATTTACAAAGCTCAAAAACCTTCATTTTTTTTTTCGAACTGCCTGTTTTTATTTTATCGTTTGTAAAAAAAGCAATTACAGTATAAAATGGAATAACATTTAATATTCAGGAGATTGAAAAATGAATTTTATTTTTTTAGGACCACCGGGTGCCGGTAAAGGAACACTTGCAAGCCAGGTAGCAGAGGAATACAAGATCCCGCAGATTTCTACAGGAGACATTTTCCGCGAAAACATCAAGAACCAGACGGAACTTGGAAAAAAGGTCAAGGCAATCATGGATGCAGGCGGACTGGTAAGCGATGACGTCGTTCTTGAAATCGTAGACGACCGCCTTAAGAAGGACGACTGCAAGAACGGATTCATTCTTGACGGATTCCCGCGCACGATTCCTCAGGCAGAAGCATTTGAAAAGCTCGGCATTCCTGTTCAGGTCGTAAACTTCGAAGTAGACAACCAGCTCATCATTGACCGCCTTTCAAACCGCCGCGTCTGCAAAAACTGCAAGGCAAACTTCAACGTAAAATTCATGCCGCCTAAGGTTGAAGGCGTCTGCGACAAGTGCGGAGGCGAACTCTTTACACGTGACGACGACAAGCTTGAATCAATTACGCACCGCCTTGAAGTTTACCGCAAGGAAACGGAACCTCTCATCGAGTTCTACCGTTCACGCGGAAAAATGACGGACATCAATTCTGCACGTGACAGTGCCGAAGTTCTTGTAGACTTCAAAAAGCTGTTTCCGGTTGAAAAGTAATAAAACCGGGTTATAATTTAGGGAGGCAGTTTCAAAACTCGTCTGATTTTTGAGGCTGCCTCAATTTTTAATAATCTACAGGAGAATCTATGAAACTGACAAAAAAAATCTTTGTGACTTTCACAGTTTTATCATTCCTTGCAGGCACTGCTTTTGCACAGGATTTTGGTTTTGACGGTGAAAGCGGATTTGATGATTATTCATCATATGATACTTCAGAACCTGCCGTTGTCATAAGTGGAAAAGTAGAAGCAGATGCACGCGTTTTCCCTCAGAGGAACAACACCGGCTATGATACGCACGACTATTCGCTCGACATGAATGCACTTCAGAACAAGGCTGTTTCGGCAGATCCGTCACTCTCGCTCGGAGTTGACTATTCCGGCGCATTCTCGGATTTTTCCGGAAA
>JAGABO010000155.1 GCA_017614655.1 Treponema sp.
AGTGAATTAATTCAGCAGACACTAAATCGTTATCTTAACGGAATGCTTACAAACGAAGAAGTTATTCAGGAACTTTTGAAACTTGCAAAAGAAATGATGCATGCCAGCGAAGAAGGAAATAAACTCGGACTTACAGATGAAGAACTTGCCTTCTATGACGCACTCACCAAACCAGAAGCTGTAAAAGATTTTTATAAAGACGAAGAACTTGTTGCCCTTACAAAAGAGCTTACGGAAACTCTCCGCAAAAACAAAACTATAGACTGGCAAAAGAAAGAATCAGCCAGAGCAAAAATGCGCATGATTGTAAAAAAGCTTTTAAAGAAGTACAAATATCCGCCGGAAGGTCAGGAAGATGCGCTCAAGACAGTCATCAGCCAATGTGAACTCTGGACGGATAATGTCGTTGATTTCAACACGGACAATTCAACAATCTATTCCATATCCCCAGATTACGGTCTGCTTGACGTAGCAGAACAGGCATACTAAGCCCACCGCATCCCCTGCTCCTTTTCTTGAACTCCCCCTTAAAATATGGCATAATGCTTTCATTATGAGTGAATTAAATGAATCTTGCCCGTGCGGTTCGGGAAAAACTTACGGTGAATGCTGTCAGCCGCTTCATAAAGGAACAGCAAAAGCTCAGACTGCAGAAGCCCTTATGCGCGCACGTTACAGTGCTTATGTTGCGCATGAAATAGACTTCATCATCAACACCTGCGAAAAAGACGAAAAGATTGCAGAGATTGACCGCAAGGCTACAGAAGACTGGAGCAACAAATCAACCTGGCATGGACTTAAAATTCTCCGCACAGAAAAAGGCGGCGAAAATGACGACGAAGGTATCGTTGAATTCGAAGCCATCTATACTCAGAAAGGAATCCGCGATGTTCATCACGAAATTGCAGGCTTCAAAAAGATAAACGGTGAATGGCTTTATTCAGAAGGAATGATGCGCCCGACAACAGTTGTACGCGAAACTCCAAAAGTCGGACGTAACGAACCGTGCCCGTGCGGAAGCGGAAAGAAATACAAGCAGTGTTGTGGTAAAAACAATTAAAATTGTTTTTACTCCGATTTATGCAGTTCATACGCCCCTGCTATGAACTGTGCGGTAAAAATAACTAACCGATTATGATTTATACTGGATTCCATGCCGTAGAGGAACGCATAAGAAAAACTCTGCGCGATAAAGACAACGCTAAAAACCTCAAAGTTTACTTTTCAAAGCCGGGACCACGCATCAAAAAAATTCTGGCGCTTGCAAAAGACTGCGGCATAGAATGCATTCCTTCCGACGACAAACAGCTCGACTCCCTTGTTCAGAAACTTCCGGTTCAGGAGAGGGAGCATCGCGGCATCGTCCTTGTATGTGACGGAGAAAATCACGACGGCGTTTCTGTAGAAATCGAAAAGTGGCTTTCTGTTGAACGCGAAAAAGCAACCGTCGTTATTCTTGACGGAGTAACAGACCCGCACAACATCGGGGCAGTCCTTCGTTCATGCGATCAGCTTGGCGCAGACCTGCTTATCGTTCCGTCACACAACACGACTTCTTCCATTGCAGAAAACGGCATCATTGCACGAACCAGTGCAGGCGCTTCGGCATACGTTCCTCTTGCAACAGTTACAAATCTTTCCCGCACCGCAGACCTTCTTAAAGAAAACGGCTTCTGGCTTTATGCCGCAGACGCAGCCGGAGAAAACATCTGCGAAACAACGTTCGCTAAGAAAAGCGTTATTGTTATGGGAAGCGAAGGCAAAGGCATCTCGCGCCTTCTCGAAGAAAAATGCGACAAAGTAATTTCGATTCCAACCTGCGGAAAAATCGACAGCCTTAACGTTTCGGTTGCAGCAGGAATCATCCTCTACGAAAGACTCCGCACAATAAATTCAGCCCAATAAATGCTCCCCGGAAAATCCCCCTGAATACGTTTGACCTTACAGGCGTTTAATTGTAAAATTATAGAATGAACGTAATCCTTGGAATTTCTGCTTCAGGCGGAATCGGTATTGGAAGTGCGTTTGTGCTTCCCGAAGAAAAAGAGCGGGTTATTCCCCAAAATAAAATCTCTCAGCAGACTGCAGAAATTGACTGGAAGCGTTTTACTGATGCCCGCCAGAAAGTTAAGGATTCGATTCATCATGATTTAGAAAATCTTTCAAAAGATGACCTTCAGCGTGTAATTTTTGAAACCTATCTTCTTATGATAGAGGATCCGGTTTTTATTCAGGAAGTCAAAGATTCCTTCGAACAGAAACTTCTTAACATTGAATTCATTCTGAACGAAAAATGCATTGAATATGCCGACCGCCTGCGCAATTCAGGAAATGACTATCTTGCAGAACGTGCACAGGATATAGAAGATGTTTTCGGAAAAGTTCTGGACATTCTTCTTAACTTTCATCCGTTTAACATAAATGATATTCCGGACGGAGCGGTTATTGTCGGCCGCACAATGAAGACAAGTGATACTGTAATTCTTAACAGACGTAAGATTGCGGGTATTGCACTTGCAGAAGGCGGCTCTTCAAGTCACGTTGCAATTCTTGCAAGAAGCTACGGAATCCCCACTGTTGTCGGTCTTGAACTTGTTCCGATGCCGATTGAAAACGATGATCTTATTGTTGTTGACGGTGAACTCGGCGAAATAATTATCAAACCTGATGCAGGAACAATTGCTCAGGCAAAAACAAAGATTGCGGCAAAACAGAAATACGACGAAACGCTTCACAAGTTCAGGAATCTTCCTGCCCGTACAAGTGACGGAGTTGAATTCAAACTTTATGCAAACATAGGAACTCCCGAAGAAGCAAAGATTGCTCTGGAAGAAGGTGCAGACGGCATCGGACTTTTCAGAACAGAGTTCCTTTTTATGAATACACTTCAAACTCAGAACAAAAAGCTGAACTCTTTTTCAAATTCAATCAGCGAAGAAACTCAGTTCCAGGCGTACAAACAGGTTTTGGAAATAATGAAAGGAAAACCTGTTACAATCAGAACGCTGGACTCGGGCGGAGACAAAGTTATAGACATGAAGGACACACAGGTTCCTTCAGAAAAAAATCCGCTTATGGGACTTCGTGCAATACGTCATTCACTTTTTTATCCACAGGTTTTCCGCACTCAGTTAAGGGCCCTGTATCGTGCAAGCATTTACGGAAATCTTAAAATCATGCTGCCGCTTATAACTGATGTCTCGCAGATTTCTACGGTAAAGGGAATCATCAAAGGTGTTCAGATGGGACTTCGTGAAGATAACATTCCTTTTAACCCTGATGTTCCTGTCGGCATAATGATAGAAAATGCAGCCGCTGCAATCTGTTCAGACTGTCTTGCAAAAACATCAGACTTCTTTAGTCTTGGCACGAACGATCTTACCCAGTACACAATCGGAATCGACAGAGAAAATCCTCTGGTTGCAGCCTACTACAATGAATTCAGTCTTGCGGTTCTACGCCTTATAAACCTTACGATAAAAAATGCAGCCGCACAGGGAATACCGCTTTCTGTCTGCGGAGAAATGGCAGGCCAAAAAGAAAGTGCAATCATTCTCGGAGGAATGGGAATCAGAAGCCTTAGTATGGCACCAAAGCAGATTTCCATCATCAAAGAAACACTTTCAAACTTCTCCATTGCAGAACTTGAATCAATTTCAAAGGACTCACTTTCATAACAAAACGGAAATCATCAGATGAAGAAAAAAAAGCAGAAGCCCGACTTTTCAAAACCAAAGCCTCAGAAAAAGACAGAAGAAATTTCTGTAACAGAAGAAAATGTATCTGCAGAAAAAAAATCAGATAAAGCAGAAAAGACGGAAGAAAAAGACAACATAGAAAGCCGCAGAAAAGCCCGCACGGAAAAATTCTTTCCCGACAGAACCTACAACAACCTGCCGCTCATCGTAATTGCAGGGCGTCCTAATGTTGGAAAATCAACTCTGTTCAATGCACTTACTCACACTAAGCGCGCCATCACCGACCCTACTCCGGGTGTTACCCGCGATCCTGTTGAAGGCACCTGCTTTCTTGACGGAATGCCTGTTCACCTTATGGACACAGGCGGTTACAAGCTTACCCGCGACCTCACAAGCCGTGAAAGCGAAATGGATGACCTTGTTGTTGCAAAAACAAAGGAAATGCTTTTTAAAGCAGACCGCATTCTTCTTCTTTTAGATGCAGCAGAAATTACGGCAGAAGATGAAGAACTCATTATTACCCTTCGCCAGTTTAACGAAAAGTTGATAGCCGCAGTTAACAAAACCGAAGGCGGGAAAAATACAGACCTTGCTTACAACTATGCGCGCTTTGGTTTCAAAGACCTTATTTTTATTTCTGCAAAACACGGCGACAACCTTCCGGAACTTCAGAGGCGTCTTGTTGACGGAATGGATTTTTCTAAAGTAACGGAAGGCGAAGAAGAGGACCGCGCAATCAGAATTGCGATTCTCGGAAAACCGAACACAGGAAAATCAACTTTAAGCAATGCACTTACACACACGCAGGCTTCCATTGTAAGCGACTATGCAGGAACAACCCGCGATGTTGTAGAAGGAAGCTTCCGCTACAACGGCCGCGACATTCAGATTCTGGACACAGCAGGAATCAGACGAAAGGCCAAAGTAAAAGAAAACGTTGAATACTATTCAGTAAACCGTGCAATCAAAACTCTGGATGAATGTGACATTGCCTTCATCATGATTGATGCCGTTGAAGGACTTGCCGAACAGGATAAAAAAATTACATCCCTGGCTTTTGAAAGAGGCCGCGGTGTAATCTTTGTACTCAACAAGTGGGACTTAATGGAAGATCAGAGCAACAAGGCCATTAATAAAACTAAAGACTGGATTCAGACAATGTTCGGTCAGATGAACTGGGCTCCGATTGTTACAATAAGTGCAAAAAATTCTGACGGAATTAAAAACCTTATGAATACTGCCCTTTCTGTTTATGAACAGCTTAACAAAAAAGTTGATACTGCAGCTCTTAACCTTGCACTAAAAGACTGGCTCTTTAAATATCCGCCGCCAGCTACAAAAGCAATTCATTTTAAAATCCGTTACATGACGCAGACCAGCATTAATCCGGTTAACTTCCTGATTTTTGCAACAAGGCCCGACAATGTTCCTGCAACTTATGTTTCTTATCTTAAAAACCGGATCAGGGAAGACCTGGGGTTTGACCTCATACCGGTACAGATAGAGATGAAAGCAAGCCGCAAGGACTGGAAAGATGTTCACAATAGGACAGATTGAAAAGCTTACCGGCATTAAAGCTCACGTTCTCCGCTACTGGGAAGAAGTTGTTCCTGCAATTTCTCCGCTAAAAACAGATGGCGGTCACCGTATTTATTCACAGCGGCACCTCGAAATCATAATGCGCATGAAGTATCTGATTCAGACAAAAGGCTTTACTATCGAAGGTGCACGCAATCAGATAATTGCAGAAAGTGATGCATACATTCAGAATCGTGATGCACTGCAGACAATTCAGGAACTTAAACGCGAATTAAGTGAACTTTATCTTCTTGTATCGGGAGGAAACGATGAGCGCAGATAAAAGCCCGGAAGTAAAATGGTGGGAAGCAAAACAGGGAATGACTCCCTTCTTAAAAAAACAGCAGCTCGAAAAAAAAGCAAATAAACATGCAGCAAGAAAACAGGCTCAGGCAGAAAAAGATGCAGAAGAACAAAAACTGAACCCCGGAAAAAATCCTGCAAAAAAAACTCAGCATAAAAAACCGGAATTCACGATTCAAAAAAAAGAGCGCAACTTAAAATCAGAGAATTCTATTTTTAATCCCGAACGCGTTCCAGAAGATGCAAAGCTTCTCTTAGAAAACTATAATGCACTGCTTGCTTCAAACATGCGCTTAAATTCAAAACAGCGTGCACTTCTTCCGGAACAGATACGCCGTTTAAGCCACAGCCTTACCGACGAACGGGGAAGCCGCCGCTTAGGTTACATGAACTCACCGGAAAGCCTTACCGCATACATTCATTATTTTTTAAGATGGAATCTTGTTAGACTCGTAAAACTTTTCTCCAATCTTCCTGATGATTTCCTTTCGCTCGAAGACGGAAGTGTCTGTCTGGACATAGGAAGCGGACCGCTTACTGCAGTTACTTCTCTTTTTCTTGCACGCCCGGAACTTCGTACAAAGAAGCTCACTTTTTACTGCCTGGACATTTCCCAGAGCGCACTTGCCGCAGGAGAAGACATTTTTCTTTCTACTGCAGCCGCACTTAAATGTGAACCGTGGAAAATAGTCCGCGTTAAGGGAGAATTCGGAACCGAAATAAAAGAAAAAGCATCTCTTGTTTTTAGTGCAAATGTTTTTAACGAAGCAGTTGATGATTTTAAGATGCCTCCGGATTATCTTGCAAAAAAGTTTACGCAGAAAATGCTTTCATATACAAAAGAAGATGCCCGCATAATTTTAATTGAACCTGGAACTCCGAAAGCCAGCCGTTTTGTTTCACTTATGCGGGATGCACTTTTAAGAAAAGATTTTATACCGGTTTCTCCGTGTACTCACTGTGCTGAATGTCCGATGGACGGAAAGCGTAACGGCAAATGGTGCAACTTTGCTTTTTCTACAGAGGATGCACCTTGCGAACTCAAGCAGCTTTCTAAAAAAGCAGACCTTCCAAAAGAAAGAGCCGTTCTTTCGTTTGTTGCAGTTAAAAAATCAGCGGACAGATCAGAAGAAGACACGGACTGCAGCGAAGATTCAGAAATAAGCTTCCGCATTGCAAGTGACGAAATCCGCCTTCCCGGAAACAGGCACGGTTACTACGCATGCTCCGGCAGGGGACTGCTTCTTGTAGAAACAAAAGAAAAACTTTTCTCCGGAGAAGCATTCACGGTGCCGCAGAAAAAACTTACGGGCACCACTGATGCAAAATCCGGCGCGCTTATAGTGCGGATTTAACCTTCGTTACTGCTCCCTGTACAGGGCTGCAAGTTTGTCCTTATACTGCTCGGCAATTTTGTAACGCACCATTTCCTGCTTTGCGCTAAGTTCAACACCGACTTCAAACGGCTTTGTAATTATTGCAATCTTATTGATTCTCTCGAATGACTTAAATCCGTTCTTTGTGCTTATAAGTTCTGCAACTTCTTTTTCGAGAAGTTTTACAACTGCTTCTGCCTGAACCAGATTTTCGTAAGTATCTGCCTTTATGTTGTTCTCTGCGGCAAAATCAGATATCTCATCTTTATTAGGAAGAATAAGTGCCGTAAGGAAACGCTGGTCTTCTCCCTTTTCGTTTGTTCCAAAAACAACGGATGCAGAAATATAGCGCGAAGTATTGATTGCAGATTCAATCGGGAGCGGTTCAATATTTTCTCCGCCAAGCAGAACAATTGTATCCTTCTTTCTTCCGCGAAGCTGAATTTCATTATCAACCGTAAGAACTGCAATATCGCCAGTATCAAACCATCCGTCTACAGTCATAACCTTGTCGGTAAGATCCGGCCTCTTGTAATAGCCCTGCATTACACAGCCGCCCTTAATCTGAAGGCTTCCCTTTTTGCATTTTCCCAGAATGATTCCGTCATCATCAACAACACGAACCTGAATTCCACGAAGCGGTGAACCTACGTTACGCATAACCGGATCTACCA
This sequence comes from Treponema sp., assembly GCA_017614655.1. Lineage (GTDB taxonomy): Bacteria > Spirochaetota > Spirochaetia > Treponematales > Treponemataceae > Treponema_D. Next base: position 7,630 of record JAGABO010000155.1, read on the forward strand.
TAGGACGAACGCAGATAATCGGAGCAGTTTCCGTAAGTCCGTAACCTTCAACAATATTAACACCGACTGCCCAGAAGAACTTGTCAATTACATCAGGATAGGCACCGCCGCCTGCAACACCTGCACGGAAATTCTTTCCGAGCATTGCCTTTATTTTTCTGAACACAAGCAGGTTTCCAAGAAGCTTAAGCGGATAAATCAGAATCCACGGAAGCACAAGAACCGGCCACCAGAAACCAAGATAATCACGGCCAAAGCGGCTGTTTTTTCTGCGGAGCTTTCTGTCGATTGCAGACCAGATAAGCGCAACCTTTACAAAGAAGCGGAACAGAAGGAAAACAAAACCGCCCGTCTTCCTCATCTTGCGCCAGATTCCGTCATAGACTGCTTCCCATACACGCGGAACTGCAGGAAGAAGATGCGGATCAAGCTTCTGTAAATCCTGAAGCAGAACAGAACCAATCGGTTTAGAATAACAGAGAACCGCTCCCTGAGAAATAATTACGTATTCAACTGCACGCTGGAAAGCATGCCATACAGGAAGTACACAAAGGGCACGTTCCCCCGGATTAAGGAAGATGCGCTCACAGACTTCATCAAGCTGGCAGGTAATATTTGAATGAGTAAGCATTACTCCCTTTGGAGTTCCGGTTGTTCCCGAAGTAAAGATGATTGTCGCAAGGTCGTCGGGCTTACCTTTTTCCAGTTCGTTCTCTACGTAATCCGGATGACTGATTCTCCACTCATGCCCCGAAGCCCTTAAGAATTCGAAGCTGTAATAAGTGATTCCTGCATCCTTACACTGTTCACGGAGAGCTTCATCTGCTTCATCAAACGAAATGATGACTTTTACATTCGGAATTGATTCCCTGATGTTTAAAAGCTTTTTTACCTGAGCTGGATTTTCTACAATTACATATTCAACTTCTGCAAATGACAGAATGTAGGAAAGATCGTTTTCCGTTGCATCACAGCCGCGCGGAACATCAATTGCACCAAGGGCAAGAATACCCATGTCGGCCTGTTCCCATTCACGGCGGTTGTCTGCAATAAGACCGATTTTATCTCCGCGCTTTATTCCAAGTTCAGCAAGAGCACCGCCAAAGTCCAGTGCATACTGAAAAAAGTCGTGATAGTTAATCTCCATGTAACCGCCGGTTTTTGTGTGAGAAAGCTGAGCAGAAACTTCCGGCCATTTCTCTGCTGATTTTCTAAGGATTTTGGGAAGTGTTTCTTCTGGTTTCATAAAATCTCCTTTTTCCTGCAGTAATAAAACTGCCCGCTGTAAAAAAAACTCTTAAAATGACAAAAATCCAATATTTGTAAAGTTGATTTAATTATAATGGTAAAAAAAAGCAATTTCTACAAAAAAAGCCTTTTTTTATTGAATTTTTAAGCTTAAAAGTCACTATATTACAATTATAAGTAACAATATTACAACTGTTTTTTTATAATGTTTTTTATATTTAGTTTACAATTTAATAATTGAGATTTATAATTAAAGAATATGGCAGACTTGCTTACAGATTCACAATTCAACACTTTCCGCAAACTCATTTACGATTCCTGCGGGATTACGTTCTCAGAAACAAACCGCTCGATTCTCGACAGCCGTTTAAAGGAACGTTTGCGCGAAAAACAGATGACAGATGTTGAGGATTACTACAAGCTCGTTACCTCCGATCAGGAAGAGTTTAAAATCTTCCTCGACAGCATAACTACAAACCTTACCCGATTTTTCCGTAATCAGCCGCACTTTGATACCCTCATCAACTACGTTATTCCGAAGATTCTGGAACTAAAGCAGTCAACAGGAGACAGAAAAATCCGCATCTGGAGTGCAGGATGTTCAACCGGGGAAGAGCCGTACACCATCGCAATGCTCCTTAAAGACAAACTGCCGGCTCCGTACACCTTCGAAATTATTGCCTCAGATATTTCCCTCAAGTCACTTATGGTAGGACAGCAGGGCTTCTATCCGGAATCCCGTATCGCAGGTATTCCGCAGAACTACCTTGTAACATACTTTACAAAAGGCGACGGCGGATATCAGGCAAAACCGGAGCTCATGAACACAATCCGTTTCGACTACCACAACTTAAGGAACGACAGCGGCGTCAGGAATCTTGATATAGTTTTCTGCCGTAATGTTCTAATCTACTTTGATGAAGCTGCCCAGAAAGCAACAGTAGACCGCTTCTGGACTGCCATGGCAAAACAATCCTACCTTTTCATAGGTCACTCCGAAAGCCTGTTCGGAATGGATACCAAATTTGAGTTCCTTAAAACTCCATGGGCCTGTCTGTATCAGAAGAATGAACGGTAAAACATCTGTACAGAGAAGGGGATACTGATGGATGAAATTGAAGTATTAGTTTGTGATGACTCTGCATTGATGAGAAACCTCATCTCGAAGATTGTAAATTCCGCAGAAGGCATGAAAACAATCGGAACTGCCATGAACGGTAGGTTTCTTCTTCAGAAACTTCAGCAGGGAATGAAGCCCGACCTTATACTTCTTGATATCGAAATGCCCGAAATGACCGGCGTTCAATTCCTGGAAGAGCGCAAAAAGCTCGGAATCAATATCCCCGTAGTAATACTTTCTTCTATTGCAACAAAAGGCGCTGCAGTTACAATGCAGTGTCTTGAACTCGGTGCCTGTGATTTTATTACAAAGCCGGGAGGTTCAATCTCCATCGGAATAGAAACTGTCGCCAGTACAATCATAGAAAAGATTTCTTCTTACGGCGGCGCCTATGCACGAAGAAACGGAAAGCACATAAACCCTGCAGAATTCTTCATGCAGATGGCAAAACTTAAGATTGCAGTTCAGGCTGCACAGGCAAAAGACGGAGCAGAAATTCCAAAAATAAAAGACCTTGCTCCTCCTACCCTCTGGCATCAGCCGCAGAAAAAAGAACCGGCAGTAATCACTCCGGAAAGAAAAAGCGGCCCTATCGATATAGTTGTCATAGGAATCTCCACCGGAGGCCCGAACGCACTTCGCGAAGTGTTTGCAAAAATCGACCCGAAGTTTCCTCGGCCTATTGTTGTAGTTCAGCACATGCCGGCAGGATTTACAAAAGAATTCGCTGCATCCCTCAACAAAATATGCCCGCTTGACGTAAAGGAAGCCGAAGACGGAGACGAAATACACCGCGGTCAGATTTACATCGCTCCGGGAAACTTCCACATCAGAATAGAAAAATCAACACTCTGCAATGTCATAAGACTTTCTTCAGAAGACCTTAGAAACGGTCACAGACCTTCTGCAGATGTTCTTTTTGAATCAGCAGCTAAAATCTACCAGAACCGCGCACTCGGCGTTATCATGACGGGAATGGGACGCGACGGAGCTGTTCAGCTTGCAGAAATGAGAAAACAGGGAGCCTGGACTTTAGGTCAGGACGAAAAATCCTGCATTGTTTACGGAATGCCGCGTGCTGCATGGGAACTCGGTGCCGTCCAGAAGCAGGTAAGTCTTGAACACATGGCCGACGAAATAAACCGCATCGTATCAGAACATCTTTACATTTAAGCCTCACATACAAAATATGCTGTAGTGGATTTTATAAGAAAATTCCATTATAATTATAGGTATGACTTATGATTTTAAGCCCTATCTTTCAAGGATAGAGCAGGTAATACAATCTTCCCTTCCTCATTCTGCAAATCCTCAGTGGATTAGCGGGGCCTTCGGTTCAGTTTCTGATTCACTTAAAACTGAACACTTTTCTGCGCTTCTTGAACCGACATCCTCTCTTGTAAGCCTTGGCGGAAAAAGATGGAGGCCGCTTTTACTCGTACTTTCGGCAGAAGCCTGTGCAAAAAAACTTTCACTTTCCGAAGAAGCAGCTTCCGCTGTAAAAGAAACGGCATTTTCCCTTACTCCGCTTGTTGAATTCATACACACGGCAAGCCTCATTCATGACGACATAGAAGATTCATCCGATACAAGACGCGGTCAGCCCGCAGCCTACATCACTTACGGAACAGATATTGCCATAAATGCAGGAACATGGCTTGCCTTCCTTGCCCCGGAATGCATTTCGCGTACAGACTGCGACATTCAGACAAAGAACAGACTTTACTTCCATTATCTCCGCGAAACACGACGGCTTCATCTGGGACAGGCCATGGACATAACCTGGCACAAAAACAGAGCATCTCTTCCTTCAATTGATGAATACCTTTCAATGGTTAAACTCAAGACAGGAACTCTTTCCAGCCTTTCGGTCCGTATCGGCACTCTTACGGCAGGCGCAGACGATGAACTATGCAGCAGGGCAGCTTTACTTGCTTCGGACATAGGAGCCGGCTTCCAGATAATAGATGACGTAATAAACCTCACAACCGGAAACCCGGGAAAAATCCGTGGCGATGACATTGTAGAAGAAAAGAAGTCTCTTCCGGTTCTGCTGTTTGCTCAGAAAAGCCCTTCCGGCATAAACGAACTGTTTACTCTTTTCGACACTGCATCAAAAGAAGGAATAAAAAGTCCTGCAGTAGAAAAGGCC
>JAGABO010000156.1 GCA_017614655.1 Treponema sp.
AGCTTTGTCAGAAAATTCTTGGAGGCGATACAGCACCGGAAGACAATGTTGTTTATCCTGTAAAGTTCTAAGGAAAAACTTAAAAACATTCCGGCAGGAACTGCTGCTTTTTTAGCAGCAGCTCCTGCGCCCCCCCTACTCCTTAAAACCCGCGCAATATAACGCTAAACTCCGCTAAAACACAGTCTTAAGAACTTCCCTTACATCCGTAACAGGAATAAAGCGTATGCCTTTCTTTACGATTTCCGGAATCTCTTCGAGGTCCTTTTCGTTTGCCTTAGGAATGAGGATTGTCTTTATTCCGTTGCGCTTTGCAGCTACTGTCTTTTCGCGTAAGCCGCCGATCGGGAGCACCTGTCCCGTAAGAGAAAGTTCACCGGTCATGGCAAGATGCGGTTTTATGATTTTTCCCTTAAGAAGCGACATAAAGGCTGTTGCCATCGTAATTCCTGCAGAAGGTCCGTCTTTTGGAGTTGCTCCTTCGGGAATATGAAGGTGAACGGTGTTTTCTTCAAACCACTTGCTTTCTTTTATGCCCTGCTTTATTGCCTCCTGCTTTACCCAGTTAAAGGCAATCTGTGCACTTTCCTTCATTACATCGCCCATCTGTCCTGTAAGAACAAGTCCTGCTTTTGAACTTTCAAAGGAAACGGCTTCAAGAAGAAGTGTATCTCCTCCCATGCTTGTCCAGGCAAGGCCGATTGCAGTTCCGGGAACAGAAGCTTTCTTTATGCTGCTTTCGTCAAAGTAAGGAATACCAAGGTACTTTTTTATATCCTTCTGCTCTACGGAGAAGGTTTTGTTTTCAAAAAGCGATTTTACGTCAGAAGTTTTACCGCCGTCTTTTTCCTGAACTTCAAGAACGATTTTTCTTATGATTTTATCAAGAAGCTTTTCGAAATTGCGCACACCAGCTTCGCGGGCATATTCAGTTGCAATACTTACAAGAGCATCTCTGGAAAACTTTACCTGATTCTTTTTTAAGCCATTTTTAGAAAGCGTCTTAGGAATAAGGTATTTTTTTGCGATTTCGATTTTTTCCTGATCGATGTAGCCGTTAAGCTCGATGATTTCGGCCCTGTCAAGAAGAGGTCGGGGAATTGTGTCCAGCGTATTTGCCGTAAGAATAAAAAGCACGCTGCTTAAATCAAACGGAAGATCAAGATAAGTGTCGCGGAAACTTGAATTCTGTTCGGGGTCCAGAACTTCAAGAAGGGCTGCAGACGGATCTCCCTGAGCGGAGGCATTCATCTTGTCTACTTCATCAATCATGAAAACCGGAGAGCGGCTTTTTGTAATCTTAAGTCCCTGAATAATCTGACCCGGCATTGAACCGATGTAAGTGCGGCGGAAGCCCTTGATTTTTGATTCATCATGTTCACCGCCGACACTAAAGCGGTAGAAGGGACGCTTCATGCTCTGTGCAATTGAACGGCCGACACTTGTTTTTCCGACACCCGGTGGTCCTACAAGAATTAAAACGGCACCCTTTGTATCATCCTTAAGTTTTCGTACTCCAAGATATTCGATGATTCTTTTTTTAACGTCCTCAAGACCATAGTGATCCTTTTCGAGAGTCTTTTTTGCTTCCTGAAGCGTAAACTTTTCCATCGGAGTATCATTCCACGGAAGGGAGCATACAAGCTCAAGGAAGTTTCTTAAGGAATTATATTCGCTTTCATGAGGGTCCAGAAGCTGGAATTTTGCAAGCTCTTCAACAAGGGTTTCCTTGATTTCGCCTTCAAATTTAAATGATGCAATTTTTTCGGAAAACTTTTTATAGTCTGAACTTTTTCCGTCTCCTGCAATACCGAGCTCTTCCTGAATGCTTTTGAGTTCTTCGCGCAGGAAATATTCCCTCTGGCTTTTTTCTACCCTGTCGTTTATTTCTGTCTGAATTTTTTTCTGAACGCGTAAAATTTCCTGCTCTTTTTTAATAAAGACAAGAACTTTTTCCATACGCTTTCTTACGTCAAGAGTTTCAAGTATTTTCTGCTGTTCAGTTTTGTCGATATTTAAAATTGAAGTTATAAAGTCTGCAATTTTTCCCGGCTGCTCCACTGTGCTTAAATTCATGCGCATTTCTTCGCTGATAATTGCATTAGTTTCGCTGATTTCCCTCATTTCGCTTATGAGGGCACGGGTAAGCGCCTTAACTTCAAAGGTATTTGTTCCGGTTTCTTCCAGATATTCAACTGCACAAACCATCGGATTTGATTCAGAGATTACTTTTTTGATTTTAAAACGCGAAATTGTAGAAACAAAAAGGTTAAGTCCGCCGTCCGGAAGATTTATCTTTTTTATAATGCGTGCAGCAGTTCCGACTGAATAAAGGTCTGCAGCTCCAGGATTTTTTTTATCTTCTTTGAGAAGTACAAAACCGATATAGCCGTCTGTTTTATATGCCTCTTCTATTACTTTTATGTCCTCATTATTCGAAACCATAAACGGAGTAAATATTCCGGGGAAAATAGGAAGACCGCCGAGAGGAAGTATGAATAATTTTGAAGGAAGTTCAAGCCTTGCCGGAAGCAGGGCTTCTGAGTCCTTAGTGTTTTCGTCTTTTGCCATATCTATAATATAATAAATTTATAAAGAAAAGACAAATAAACACTAAGGAACAGAATTTTTTTCTAAATTCTGCTATACGGTAAACTGGTCTATCTGATTTCCAGTCCGTTCAATTGAACTCTGAACCTGAACAGAAATTTCTGAAAGCCTGTTACCTGTATCGTAAACTTTTCCGGAAGCCTCTTTTATCTGTCCCATTGCTTCTTTAATGACACCGGTAATATTCTGAAGTGCCTTTATTTCTTCAAGAATTGTTTTGTTTCCAATATTCATTTCGTTGGATGCAGTTTTTACTTCCAGAGTCCTGTCATTCATCGAAGTAAGTGATCTTGTAATCATTGAAGAGTCGTTTTTCTGTTCTTCCATGGCAATTTTAATCTGACGAATCAGTTCATCTGTAGACTTAATTTCACTTGTAACAACATTGAATGCCTGAATGGATTCAATTGATGCAGTTACAACTCCGTCAATTGCTTTCTGGATACTTTTGAGCTCTTCACCGATTGTTTTTGACTGCTTGGAAGAAGTTTCCGACAGTTTTCTGATTTCGTCTGCAACAACACTAAAACCTTTTCCGGCTTCACCTGCATGAGCCGCTTCAATAGCTGCATTCATGGCAAGAAGGTTTGTCTGGGAAGCAATGTTTTGGATAGATTTGTTTGCTTCTCCAAGAGTATTTGACTGCTCCTTGATGTTTTCGATCTGCTTGTTTACATCATTCTGCTTTAATGTACCGGATTCTGATTTCTGAAGAAGTCCGGCAAAGGCATCTGAAATTTTTAAGACGACTTCGTCAACAGAATTGATGTTACCGATCATTTTTTCTACTGCAGTTGATGCCTGTACAACTTCGGAAGACTGGGTTTCGATCATCTTTTCCAGGGATTCAATATTGGCAGCAACTTCATTTACAGCACCGGCAGTTTCTTCTACTTTTGCAGACTGATTTATAATCTGTTCATGAACATTATCAATATTTGACTGAATATGATTGATTTCCTTTACAGTTTCTTCCGAGCTTATCTTTAAATTTTCACCGGCTTTATTAAGGTCAGAGTTTGAGTTTTTAACATCAGAAATAATCTCATGAAGTTTTTTCGTAAAGTTGTTAAATCCGTTTACAACCGAACCGATTTCATTTCTGGAATTAAGTTCAATTCTGTTTGTAAGATCTGCATTGCCGCTTGCAATATTATTGATACGCTTTTCCAGTGTACGGAGGGGGGTTAATGCTTTTGCCGTAATGATTCCCAAAATGATGAGGGTAACGGCACCTACAATACAGCTTGTAATCGCAAGTAAAACTTTGAGGGCTACGACACTGGCATTTACCTGTTCAGATTCAACCGTAAAGGCAAGTACCCACGGAGTTTCATCAATCGGAGCATAGCATACCAGGTCTTTTCCGCCGTTAATACCTTTTACCCATGAAAGACCGCTTTCCCTCTGGAGCGCAGAATTTACAACGTCCGTTAAATCTTCAAAACCGGGTTCAACATTTTTTGCAAAGTTCTTTTTTAACTGCCAGTCTTCATTCGGATGCGAAACTATAGTACCGTCAGCCGTCATAAGCCATGCATAGCCGTGTTCACCGAGTTTTGCCTTGTTAACCTGTTTCTGAAGGTGATCAGCTTTAATTTTGATGGCGATAAATCCTACGATTTTTTTATCATTTTTTATGGCACGGGCAACAAAGAAGAAAGGTGCTTCTCCTGAATCAACAATTACATCATCAATATACTTGTCTTCACCGTCTTTTTCGTGAAGAATTGCATCATAAAAAGCATACTGCCTGATGGAGCCCCTTGTTACAAGGTCATCGGCAATAAAGTTTCCGTCAATATCTGCAACAAGAATCTGCTTATAATTTTTGTCCCTGAGCGGTATTGCTTCATTAAGCCACTTTGCAGCAGTTTCAAGATCGGAATACTTTATGTTCTCATTTTCCGTATACATGCGTATTTCGCGCCTGTATTCCTTGATTTTTCTCTCAAGGGCAAGAGCATGAGTTTCTGTAAGGGACTGGATGTTCTGCTCATAATCCAGACGGATGATATTCGATATTTTGTCTGTTAAAAAAAATGCCTGCATTGTATACAAAACAATGAATACAATGCTGATAGAGACTATAAAAAACAGGCTTAGACTATGCCTTTTTTTTGAATTCATAAATAAACTCCCCCGAAAAAAAAGTTAATATGAGTCGTATCTACATAGAACAGAGCATCCTTAAATTTAGTATATTGCAGTTTTTATAAAAAACAATGTAAGCAGTCAGTCTATTTTTCCCAGAGTTTTTCGGGATAGTAACCGTCCTTTATCTTGTTTTCTATCTCCTTTTTGACGATTTCGCGGTCTTCCGGATAAGTCATTCCGAACCACTTTTCGCTTGAAGTATAGAACTTGATTGTTCCCTGTCCGTTCTTTACGAGGTCACCGGCTGCAACAGGAAGGAGAGCTTCTTTTTTAGGCTCAGAAATTGAAGTACGCTTAAAGTTGTCCCAGTAAGCATTGAACTGTTCAAAAGCTTTTGGTGTAAAACCGAAAAGGTTCATGCTCACCCACTCTTTTCCGGTAAGAACATGATCCTGTCCATCGATTTCGCTTATAATCTTATTGTCTTTATAGTAAATCTTTAAGTTTTCTACGATTGAATCAAGATAGCCGTCCTTTACTGTACAGACACCGCGGCTTACGGAACCGCTTTCGCTCATCGTGTTTCCGAGGACATAGCCGACCATCGCATGTTCAGTCGAAGCATCATCAATTGAAGAAAGATGTGCCGAAAGAGTCTTAAAGGCTTCCTTTCCGTAATAATCATCACTGTTAATTACTGCAAAAGGAGTCTTTACTGCCTTTTCTGCACAGAGCACTGCATGGATTGTTCCCCAGGGCTTGGCGCGCTCAGAGGAAACTGCGATTTCTGCTTCCGTAAGAAGGGATTCCCTCTGCTGGAAAACATATTCAGCATCAGCATTGCGGGCAACGCGGTCAAAGAGGCGCTCCCTGAAATCCTTTTCGATGTCCTTCCTTATGACAAAAACTATTTTTCCAAAGCCGCTTCTGAGTGCATCATAAGAAGCAAAATCAAGAAGACACTCACCGTGCTTTCCAACTGCATCAATCTGCTTGACTCCGCCGTAACGGCTTCCCATTCCGGCAGCTAATACTAAAAGAGTTGGTTTCATTTTTTTTAACTCCAGTTATTTTGTAATTGCTTCAAGAGCAATTTCTATCATATTTGTAAAGGTTTTCTGCCTTTCTTCTGCCGTAGTTTCGCCGCCAAGAAGGATGTGGTCGCTTACCGTAAGGACGGCAAGGGCCTTGCGGTTGAACTTTGCTGCAAGAGTGTAAAGTTCGGCTGCTTCCATTTCTATTCCCATGGCACCGTATTCTGCCCAGAGCTTCCAGTTTGACTTGGGATCATAGAACATGTCGCTCGAAACGATGTTTCCGACATTCGTCTTTAATCCTTTTGCAACGCTTGCTTCATAAGCATTCTTAAGGAGGCCGAAGTCTGCAATCGGTGCAAAATGAAGTCCGTTAAAGCGCATCGTGTTGAGTCCTGAATCCGAGCAGGCACCCTGAGCCAGGATTACTTCGCGAAGGGCAATGTCCTTCTGAACTGAGCCGCATGTTCCTACACGGATTGCCTTCTGGACTCCGTAAAACTGAAAAAGCTCGTTTACGTAAATAGAAAGTGACGGCTGCCCCATTCCGGTTCCCTGAACGGAAACCCTTTTTCCTTTGTATGTTCCGGTAAATCCGTACATTCCGCGCACTTCATTATAGCATTTAGCATCAGTAAGAAAATTTTCTGCAATAAACTTAGCCCTGAGCGGATCTCCGGGAAGAAGAACTGAATCTGCGATTGCTCCGTCCGGTGCATTGATGTGTGTACTCATGTTTTACCCCTTATTCGTTTTTATTGCCGCAGCAATATCCTGCATGCATTCAATCATTATACCACAATTACTGTAAAAAAGCACTCAAAAAGCCTTAAAATCAAAGGCGTGAACATCCGGAAAGAAGGCCGCGGATTTTTTCTGCAAGGGAAAGTGACGGAAGCCTTAAAAGCCGCCATGACCAGTTGCCCGATGCCTTTGACGGAGTATTCATCCTGCCCTCGCTTCCCGTACAGAGGAAATCCTGAACCGGAATGATGCAGTACTTTGCACGGGAAGACAAAGCACATGAAATAAGCGAATACGTAATTTTTTTAACGTCTGCAGTATCCTTTAAGCCCAGATAATCACAGACATTCCAGCGGTACTGAATGGGGCTTTCTTCCAGAGTTCCGGCCGTAGTATTGTTGTCATGCGTGCCTGTATATACGACGCAGTTTTCGTCCTTAAAGTTTTCGGGAAGATAAAGGTTACGGGCGCTTTCTTCGTTCCACGGAC
>JAGABO010000157.1 GCA_017614655.1 Treponema sp.
CTGACAGAATCCTTATTAAGCCTTGTATAGCTGTTTATGGTAAGCGTAATTTCTGTATCAGGAGCTGCCTGTGAAATCACTGCAAGATTGGAAGCATAGGCGCCGCTCGAAAAGTAATCGCTCGAACCGATTTTAAAAGTCGCATATCTTGCAGTTTCATAGCCGCTTGCACCTGTTCCTGTAGAAGCCGTTGCCGTTGATTCTGCACAGGAGAAATCAGAAGTTGAGCCTGCAAAGCCTTCTCCCGTCCATACGTCGCTGCATCCCGTAAATGCGAGGGCTGCCAAAGCCAGTGTTAAAGATAGAATATATTTTTTCATCATCATGCCTCCTTAGAATCTTACTCCGAACATTACGTTCATTGCCCAGGTTGGAGCCGTTGTTCCGGCAGAAGTTCCGTAAATAAGGAAGGTGTCAAGCTGTGCCTTTTCTCCGAGGAACCACATAAAGCCGAATCTTGCAGTAGCAGAAGGTGCAGTAGAAGCAAACGTTGTCTTCTCCGTTTCGGCAACTGCATCATCAAGTCCCGGTTCGTCACCGTTTGCAGGAGTTGATGTTCCTGAACTTGTAACAGAACCACCGAATACATCAGTTTCAGTAACCGTTTCTGTTTCCGGAATGTAACTGTTCTTTACGGTTTCCGTTTTCCATGTCAAAGTTCCGCTTGAAGCAGTTACGCCCATCGTAATGTTGAACTTTGACGGAATTACTTCATACACAAGACCGATTTTAAATGAAGGATTTACGGAAGTCGTAAAGGTTTCCGTATCCTTATCCTTTCCGCCGCGTGATACAGTAGTCTTTATTTTCTCTATATCGCCTGTAATTTTATTTGTTGTAGTTTCTGTAGTAACCGTCGTGAAACAGTCTGCCTGTGAAGCCGTATTTCCGAAAGAAACGGCTGCCTGTGCACGGGCCTTTAACTTAATGCCCTCGCCTGCATCAAAGCCAAAGTCAAATCTTGGAGTAAGCGTATTCTTCCATGATGACCAGTCTCCCTGTTCAAGGGAATATGACTTCTGTTCAAGGACGGACTGTGCGTTTGTATTTGTCGTGTATCTTGAATAGCTGTATGAACTTTCGTTTGACTTGAATGAAGTTTCAAAGTTTTCGATAAGCTTGAACGAAGGCGTAACAAAATCCCAGAGCTTCCTGAACGTAAATCCTGCTTCTGCTTCAAAAGCCGGAGTATATGTGTTGAAGTCATAAAGACCTGAGTAAACCGGCTGTTCGTTTGAGTCAACCGTGCTTCCGTTAAGCGTTGACTTTTCGCTCCATGCAATGTCGATGTATCTTGATTCCTTCTTGAAGCTTATGGAATTCAACTTAAAGTAAAGCTTGTAATCATCAAGGAAATACGGAGTCTTAAGTCCGTTGAATGCAATTCCGAAAGTATTTGAAGACTTTATATTTTCGAGAGCAGAGTATTCAAGGACAGATTCCGTATTGTCTGCATGAGATTCGTCCGTTGTTCTGGTCGTTGCAGCAGCCGTAAGGTCACTTAATTCTGCCGTCGGATCGGTAAGGCTGTAGCCGTTGTATTTTGTTGAATCAATGTTCCAGTAAAAAGTTCCGCCGATCTTGTCATCAATGTAAGAACTGAATGCAAGGTTGTTCTTGACGCGGCTTGAACCCCTTATTTCTGAAGATGATGAATGATCCGTATAATCAATATTTACACCGTCTTCTGCATAGGCATCATTGGTAACGCTTTCGGTATTTTCCGTTGAAGCGTTCATGTACCAGCCGTCATAGAGGGAGAACCAGAGTCTTTTGCCTGCTCTCTTACCTGCACCGGCCTGAATAAGGTTTGAATCTTTGTCATAGCCGCCGAAGAAAAGAACGTTTTTTCCCTTTACGCCCGTGTCAATAGAATCTACGAGGCCGTCTTCGATAAGACCGCCCGTAACCGTTTTTGTGTTCGAAGAAGGAGTCTGAGCCCCTGCTTCTGATGCAATAAATGCTCCTGCAATAAGCGCAGTAAGCAAAACACCTGTTTTTTTCATAAAAGCTCCATAATTAAGAGTACGTTTTTTATATACACCTGCAACGCAGTATAAAACTTTTCTACATCAATACAAAACTAATACCAGTATCCTTTTACGTAGGTTTTGTAGTTTGCAAGATTAAGAATTACGTTTGTCGCATAAGGATCGCTGTCGCTTGTAGACGCAAAACTCTTAATCTTAAACTTTTTTGTACCATTGAATGTAAGGCTTGTTAATTTACAGACCTGACCGGACCAGTTAAAGAAAGCCCTGTTTTTAATCGTTTTAATTCCTGAACCTAAGGTAACAGACGTTAAACTGTCCATATTACAGAAAGCTTCTTCTCCAATAGTTTCGACGGAATCAGGAATCGAAATGCTTGTAATGGAAGTACAGCCGGAAAAAGCATTATCACCTATCGAATAAAAATTACTGTTATTCGGGAAATTTACAGTAGTAAGCTTTTCGCAGCTTCTGAACATTTCGTCTGAGATGTATCTTACGGAATTTGGAAGCGTAATTGATGTAAGTTTTTTGCAGTAAGAGAAAACTCCTTTTTCAAAATTGTCCGTTCCGCTTGCAATAGTTACGGAAGTAAGGTTTTCACAGTCAGCAAATGCATAAGCTCCGATACCCTGGGAGAAGGTATAGGTATTAGAACCGGAAGTAGTTGTATAGGTTCCGCCGAAGCTTACTTTTGTAAGTCCCGTACAAAACTGGAACATATTAGGTCCAAGATACTTTAACTTGCTTGCAGGAAGATTAAGTTCCGTAAGTTTAGTACAGCTCTGGAATACCCTGCATCCCATAATTTCACAGTTTGTTGTGTTAAATGTAAGGGAAGAAAGATTTTCACACATACCGAAGGCATCATCCCAGATCTGCATGTTTTTCTTACCTGTTATAGAAACCGACGTAAGCTTCTGACAATAGTAGAAGGCTCCTTCATTCATCATAAAAATAACGGGTAAATAAACAGAAGTTAAACCGGAGTAAGAAAAGGCACGGCTTCCTAAACTGTCTACCATAGAAAAATCAAAGGAAGACAATTTACTGCATCCATAGAATCCATAAGATTCAACTTCCGTTACTTTGCCGGAATTAGTTACAGAACTAAGATTAGAACAGTCTTCAAAGTCATGATAGCCTACAACAGTTACATTCGTAAGGTTAACGGAAGTAATTCCCGTACAGCCTGTAAAAGAATATCCATATGAATTTACAGGAACCGTAACTGCTCCGGTTATTTCACTTCCGCCAATTACAAGCTTATGAGTAAACTCTGTCGGAGAAGATTTCTTTACCATGCTGCACCACTGGCTAAGGCTTCCAAGGTAATTCATATTCTTAAGATTTGAATTACCATAAAAGGCTTTTGTTCCGATTTCCGTGACACAAGACGGAATTGTAA
>JAGABO010000158.1 GCA_017614655.1 Treponema sp.
GATTGAGTCAACAAAGAGAAACGGCTTTCTGTGCGGCAAAAGCGATTCTATATCAGTAAACTTTTCCATTAGCGTACCTTCTTGAATACGAGGCAGCCGTTGTGTCCGCCGAAGCCAAAGTTTGCACTCATCGCAACATCAACATTCATGTCGATTCCCTTGTTTGGTGTGTAATCAAGATCACAGCCGCCTTCAACATCAGGTTCATCAAGGTTGATTGTCGGAGGAACAAAGCTGTCTTCGATTGCCTTAATACAGAGCATTGCTTCAAGAGAACCAGCGTTTCCGAGACAGTGTCCTGTCATTGATTTTGTAGAAGAAATGTGAAGCTTCTTTGCAGCGTCACCGAATGCAAGGTGAAGCATCTGAGTTTCGCCTGCATCGTTTAAGTGAGTTGAAGTTCCGTGTGCATTGTAGTACTGAACTTCTTCCGGTTTAACGCCTGCATCTTTCATTGCAATTGTCATGCACTTTGAACCTGTAATTCCGTCCGGGTTTGGAGCGGTAAGATTGTATCCGTCTGTTGAAGCACCGTAGCCTGCAACTTCTGCGTAAATTTTTGCACCGCGTGCCTTTGCATGTTCGTATTCTTCAAGAACAAGAATAGTTGCGCCTTCACCCATGATGAATCCATCGCGCTGCTTGTCAAAAGGACGGCATGCTTTCTGAGGTTCGTTTTCCCACTTTGAAGAAAGAGCCTGAAGTACAGTAAAGCCCAGGTTTGCAAATCCGCACTGTGTTGATTCAGCACCGCCTGCAAGCATAACGTCATAACGGCCGCAGCGTACCTGGTCGAGTGCATCACCGATTGCATCAGTTCCGGAAGCACAGGCTGTTGCAATTGTGTGACTTCCGCCGTGAATGCCGAACATAATGCTGATATTTCCGGTTGCTTCATTTGGAATGAGTTCAGGAATTGTAAGCGGAGGCATGCGCTTTAAATCAGAAGCAAAATAGCTTTTCATTGCAGCTTCTGTTACTTCGAGTCCGCCGATTCCTACACCAAGGTAAATTCCTGTGTTTTCAAGAATGTCTGCCTTGTCTGTAAGTGAAGCATCATCAAGTGCCATTTTAGCAGCAGCAACTGCAAACTTAGAAAACATTGCCATCTTGCGGGCAGCTTTCGGATCCATGTATTTTTCTGCATCAAAATCTTTTACTTCTGCAGCATATTTTACTTTAAAATTAGTATTGTCATAGCGGGTAATTGTCGTAATTCCGCTCTTTCCTTCTTTTACTGCGTTCCATGTTTCTTCAACACTGTTTCCAACCGGACTGATGCAGCCCATACCTGTAACAACGACTCTGCGCATAATATACCTCTTTTTTTTCGATATTGACAAAATGTCAAAATCTGTCATTTTGTATGATGATATATAAAAATGAACTTTTATGCAAGAGTACATACCGGTTTGCAAAAACCGATTTTTTTTTATTGAAAAACCCCATATATATAGTATATAATTAACCCACGCATCCAGTGTTCAATGAGGAACCACGAACATGTGGAGCGAAGATTGTTATGGAAGAAAAACTCGAATCCGGCTTTGTTCCGGTAAGCATTGAAGATTTTTTTGACAAAGACGACAGCTCTGCAAAAATAGAAACCGGTATCGTCTTTCTTACACCACATCAGCAGAACCTTATAAACAGGCTCATGGAAGCCCTTAAAATAAACGCCCCGGAAAAAATTGAATGGCTCCAGAGCAGATTAAGTAAAATAGAAAACCTTGCAAAAGCAACGGCAGCATTTCCGTCACTTCTTGAACGCACAAATACATCATCATCAGTACGAACTCCGGAAGGTCTTGTAGAAACACTCGTTTCCTATCACGAAGACGGAGACATGATGCTTCACATGCCGTCAAAGGCTACCCTGGGAAAAGGCTTTCTTGTAACAAAAATTCATACTTTCTACTCCCTGAGCAAACTTGCAAAAACAGCTGCAAAAATGGATGAAAAAGCTGTCAAGGAATATACAGACGAAACTAACGCAATGCTTTTTACCCTCATGGCAGAAGACGTTTACCTTAATCTTTTAAGGAACAAGAATGTGTCCATGGAACTGCGCCGTACAATTGCAAACGCGCTCATCATTCTTTGGGAACACCGTTCTGACCAGACCATGGATGATATTGCTCCGGTTCTCCAGACTGTATGGAATGCCAGACGAAAGCTTGCTCCGGCATTCGGCACGATGATGGGCTCAAGCGAACTTATCATGATTAACATGGAAATGGATGAACAGTGGCTGCGATTTACAAGAGATACCCTCAGTGATCCGGAAATAAATCAGGCAATGGAAGAATTCCTTTTTGGAATCTCTTATGAACAGATTCTTCGCCTTAAAGAAATCATTAAAACAGAAAAAGACGTAAAATCAATTTCCCGTGATGAAGTAAGCATTTATCTTGGTGAACGCGTTAAGACCGACATCAGCCTTGACTACAGGGACTTCTATCTTCTGTACACAATCCGCCGCGATAATGCACGTGCAAGACAGAGACTTCATCTTCCTGGACCTAAAAACACTCTGGAAGACTACTTTATTCTTTATGCAATGGAAAAAAGTCTGGAAAAACAGAAAAAAGACAGGGCTGCTATTATTTAATGTAAAAAAATCACTGACTGTTTAAGGCCGGTCTTTTGCAAAGAGAGCATCAACTTCTTCCTGCTTAACGGCAACTCCGGCATCATCTATGCGGTCTAAGTTTTTTATTCTCTTTAAAAGTCGTCTGGAAATTTCTTTCTTAAGTTTTTCCTGAACACTTATCTTTCCTGACTTTTTTTTATCTGCAAGCTTATCCAGTTCATTCTGAGTAAGCGAATAAATATTATCTGACATATTTCCCCCGCTGTCACAGATATATTTTACGCTATTGCAGAAAGTTTTTCATCAAAAAAATCAAATGTTACTTCACCCGAATTCATTTCGATGATTTTATCGAGAATTTCGGGATTTGCAATGTGTCCGACCTTTACAAAATGCTTTTTCGGTGCAAACTGTTCAACAAAAACAGAAAGCGAAGAATTATTGCAGATGGCTATGTCACCGGCAGTAAACGAACGGTCCTTTTTTGCTCGTCCATAAAGCTTTTCGTCCATGGGCGAAAAATAACCGGTAGCATCCTTTCCAAACTGAACGGAAATAGGAAGCCTTTCCATAAACTCGTCGGCGACTCTGTTGTCATAAACTTCTGCTTCAAAAGTTTTGCAGCCGCTTTTTACCAGAATTTTTCTCATAATATCCACTATCGGCATAAAAACCTTTTTTCTTTAATAATGGCTTGTTTTCAAAACAGGTTAATTTTGTTATATTTTAAAATGTAATGCAGGAAACTTTTGAAACTAACACACAGATTACAGATCCGGATATTCTCATCGAAAAGTTTTTTTCTGAATTTCATGATTCGTTTTCAGAAGAAGAAAAATCGCTCATAAAAAGTGCATGGGATTTTCTTGTTTCAAAAACAAAGGACATAAAAAGAAAATGCGGTCTTCCCTATTACCTGCATCCGATGAGGGTTGCATGCATTCTTGCAAAATCACAGCTTGGAGCCGTCACAGTTGCAGCGGGACTTTTTCATAATATCCTCGAAGTTGAACCGGAATGCTACGGAGAAATAGAAGAAAAGTTCGGAAAAGAAATTGCCGGAATCTGCTACGGAACTTCAAAAATCACAGGGCTTAAAATAAATTCAAAAAGCATACATCAGGCTGATTCAATCAGAAAAATGCTTTTTGCAATGGTAGACGACATCCGCGTTATTCTCGTAAAGCTTGCCGACCGCCTTGACCGAATGAGAAACTTAAAGGCCGTTACACCCGAAGCCCAGAAAGCAGTTGCAAAAGAAGTAATCGACATCTGGTGTCCTCTTGCAAGCCGTCTCGGTATGAGCGACGTAAAAAGCGAGATGGAAGATTTAAGCCTCAAGTATTCAAACCCGGATGTTTTTCAGCAGATAAAGAAAATTGTTGATACAAAAAAAGATGAACGAGCAGAATATCTGGAAAAGGCCGTTAAAAAAATTTACACCGCAACAGAAAAGCTCGGAATCAGCGTTCAGATAAAAAGCCGCGCAAAACATTTTTATTCAATCTATCAGAAAATGAGAAAGCGCAACAAAAGTGCAGATGAACTTTACGATTTGTTTGCAATCAGAATTCTCTGCAACTCCGAAGCTGAATGTTACACGCTCATAGGAACTGTTCACGGACTGTGGAAACCAATGGACGGCCGCTTTAAAGATTACATCGCAATGCCAAAGGCAAACGGCTATCAGTCACTTCACACCACTGTTATCTGCGAAGGAAAGCCTCTTGAAATTCAGATACGAACTTTTGCAATGCACAACGTTGCTGAACACGGTGTTGCAAGTCACTGGCTCTATAAAAAAGGAACCAACCACGATCTTGTTAAGGCAGAAGACTTAAGCATCATAAATCAGCTTCGGGCTTTACGTGATAAAGATTTAAGTGATGAAACTTTTTTCTCTGAACTAAAAGATGAACTTCTCGGAGATTCAATTTACGTGTTTACTCCGATGGGAGACGTTAAGGAACTTCCTTCCGGAGCAAATGCAATTGACTTTGCCTATGCAGTTCACTCCGGTGTCGGCGAAAAAATTGTCGGTGCAAAGGCAGACGGAAAAATCATTCAGCTTACGGCACCGCTTAAAAACACGCAGATTGTAGAAATCCTTACAAACCCGAATGCACATCCGACACAGGCTCAGCTTAAGGCCGTAAAGACAGGAAAAGCCCGGCAGAAAATTCATTCGTGGCTTGTAGAAAATGATCCGACTTTTATAGACAAGGAAGCCGAAGCAAAACGTCAGGCAGAAATTGCTGCCAACACGCTGCACTCAAAACAGGTTGCAGAAAAACTTGCTCAGGAAAATAAAGGCCGCCGTTCAAAAACAGAAACTGTTTCTTACACGGGAAAAGTTCGGGTAGAGGGAACTAACAACTTTCTTGTTACCTTTGCACAGTGCTGCAAGCCGAAGCCGGGCGATGTAATTACGGCATACGTTTCCCACAAAAAGGGCCTTGTCGTTCATACGGCCGACTGCACTACTTTCCTCCGCATACC
>JAGABO010000159.1 GCA_017614655.1 Treponema sp.
CCTGAGGAGTTCTGACTTTTTCTTGACAGATATATAATTATATGCTTATATAAGCATATGGTTATATATTAAACGGGGGTGCTATGGCCAGGCAGAATAAAATAGACGACACTGTTCTTTTTAAGCTTGCAGATTTCTTTAAGGTTTTCGGGGACTCAACAAGAGTCAGAATCCTTCATGCCCTTATGCAGAAAGAGCGTAGCGTAAACGAACTTACCGCTGTTCTTTCCATGACGCAGCCTGCGGTAAGCCAGCAGCTTCGGATTTTAAAAACAAATCACCTTGTAAAAAGCAGACGGGAAGGGCAGTCTTTAATTTACTCTCCCGATGATTCTCATGTAGAAAAAATCCTAAAAATCGGACTTGAACACATCTTCGAAAAAGGAGGAAGATTATAATGTTTTTACGAAAGAAAACTTCTTTAAATAGAATGTATCATCATGAACATCATCACGAGCATGAACATGAACACGCTCATTCAGCACACGGACATTTTCACAGCGACGGGCACTGCTGCTGTCACTCTCATGAACACCACGGTCACGACCATGGTTATGAACACGGACACGATGCAGAACTTTCCTTAAAAAAGATAATGCTGTCTGCCGTTCTTTTTACGGCTGCACTTTTATGTGAAAAATTTTTTCCGCACTTTTACCGGTACGTCCCTGAACAGTATCTGGCCGACTGCATTAAAGGAATGCGCGCGTTTTCGCTTGCGCTGTATGCAGCATCCTATCTTATCTGCGGTCTTCCGGTTTTAAGGGAAGCACTCGAAGGCATATTCCACGGCGAATGGTTTAACGAAGAGTTCCTTATGTCTGCGGCAACAGTCGGAGCAGCTTTTATGGGAGAATATTCCGAAGCCGCTGCCGTAATGATTTTATTCCAGCTGGGAGAATTCCTTGAAGGAAAAGCCGTCGGAAATTCAAGGCGTGCAATAACATCGCTCTTAAAAATAAAAAGCGAAACTGCCCGCATCCTTGAAGGCTCAGAAGAAAAAACTGTTCCTTCTTCCAGTGTAAAAGAAGGCAGCATAATAGTTGTAAACAGCGGCGAGCGTGTTCCTCTTGACGGCATTGTAGTAAAAGGTTCTGCCCTTGTAGATACGGCAGCTCTTACCGGAGAAAGCGTTCCGCGTTCTGTTTCTGAAGGAAGTGAAGTTTTAAGCGGAAGCATCAACACAAACGGCCGCCTCGAAATTAAAGTTACGCGCTGCCTGGAAGAAAGTGCCGTAAGCCGCATTCTTCGTCTTGTAGAAGAATCGCAGGAGAAAAAATCAGTTTCAGAAAAATTCATAAAGCGTTTTGCAAAGGTTTACACACCGATCGTCTGCATACTTGCCGTTGCAGTTGCCGTAATACCTCCGGCAATTCTCGGCGGCTCTAAGGAAATCTGGCATACCTGGATTTACCGCGCGCTTGAACTTCTTGTAGTTTCCTGTCCGTGTGCCCTTGTAATTTCGGTGCCTTTAAGCTTTTTCAGCGGAATAGGTTTTTCTTCAAGAAACGGAATTCTTTTTAAAGGCTCAGGTTACATAGAAAATCTTTCTAAATGCCGTGCACTTATACTGGATAAAACCGGCACAGTTACAAACGGCGTTTTCGAAGTAATTGACGTTGTTCCTTCTGATGAAAGTTTATCTAAGGAAGAACTCCTTGCCCTTGCAAGCCACGCAGAAATTTTTTCGAGTCATCCGGTTTCCGTGTCACTTAAAAATGCGCACAGCTGTCCTCTCTGCGGAAAGCTCGAAGTTAAAAATGCAGAAGAAATTTCAGGCCACGGAATAAAGTGCGATATCGCAGGTAAAACCGTTCTCGTAGGAAATGCAAAACTTATGCAGAGGGAGGCCGTTAAAAACTTTACAGAAGCAGATGAAAGACGCGGCTCCGTAATTTATATTGCAGAAAATTCTTTGTACAGAGGCTTTATTGTAATAAGCGACACCTTAAAAGACGGAAGCCTTGAACTTGTAAAAAAGCTTAAGAAAAACGGCATTAAAAAAGTATTTATGTTTACCGGCGATGAAGAAAAAAATGCTTCTTATGTTGCAGAAAAAATCGGTGCCGATGAATATTATTCAGGGCTTTTACCGGAAGACAAGGTTTTGCGCCTTGAACAGGTGCTTTCTGAATTCAGCACAAAAAAACAGAAGGTCGCCTTTGCAGGAGACGGCATAAATGATGCGCCTGTTCTTACAAGAAGTGATGTCGGTATTTCTATGGGAGCATTCGGAAGTGACAGTGCAGTAGAAGCTTCGGATGTCGTGATCATGGAAGACAATGTCCTGCGTATACCGCTGGCCGTGCGTATTGCAAAAAAAACTATGCGCAATGTAAGGGAAAACATCTTCTTTTCTCTTTTTGTAAAGGCGTGTATTATAGCTCTGTGTGCAGCAGGACTTGCAGACATGTGGATTGCAGTACTCGGTGATGTTGGAGTTACAATGATTGCAGTTCTGAATTCAGCACGACTTCTTATCGGGAGAAAAAATAAATGATTCAGTTGATTGCATTTCTTGGAAACTACGGAAGTGAATATTCAGAAACAAGACACAATGCCGCCTGGCTTTTTGAAGAACAGCTTCCGTTTTGCAGTAAGCTTTCTTTTTCGAATAAATACAAGTCTGATTTTTTTGCCGCCGACTATGAACAGGTAGTGCGCTGGCTTGTAGAAGCAGGTCTTGCAAAAGAAAGGGGTGACGGTTCACTTCCGATTCCTGACTGTGCTCCCAAGAAGCTTTACTTTATGAAGCCTTTAACTTACATGAATTTAAGCGGCGATGCTGTAAGGGAGGCAGCTTCTTTTTTTAAGATTCCTCCTTCTGATGTTTTAGTTGTTCATGACGAAATTGAACTTCCCCTCGGAACTTTAAGCTTTAAATGGTCCGGAGGGTTAGGCGGACATAACGGACTAAGGTCAATAAAGGCAACTCTTGGAACAGCGGACTTTTTCCGTTTAAGGTTTGGAGTAGGTAAGCCTGCAAACGTTAACATTGCCGATTATGTTCTTGGAAAATTCTCTTCTGATGAGCGCATTGCGCTTTCTCTTGTGTTCGATGAAGCCTGTAAGCTTTTTTCAAAAATACTTCTCTCTAAGGAACCGAAAGATCTTGTTCAGGGATGGTCAAAGAAAAAAATTACGGATCCTCCGTTACTCCGCGGCTTTTAGAATCAGTTCTATGCACCTGTCTATGCCGAGAGAAGAAGACGAAAGCGAAAGATCATAGTTGTCTGCATTTCCGAAATTTCTTCCGGTGTAGTAGGAACAGAATTTTTCGCGGGCCTTGTCTACCTGTTTTATGCGGGCTTCAATTTTTTCTTCGGTATAGGCCTGCATCTTTTCTTCTTTTAGTCTTTTTACTCTCCACGAAAAATCAGCATGAATGAATACATGAAGTGAAGAATCATATTGTCCGAGAATGCTGTTTGCATTTCTTCCGACTATAACACAGTTTTTTCTTTCTGCAATTTCTTTTATTACCCTGCGCTGTGCTTCGTAAAGCTGTTCATTAAGCGGCGCATTGTAAAGGTCAAAGAGACTCTGGGTAAATCCAAAAACCACAGGAGCTTTTTCGTCAAGATTAATTACGGCCGTTGCATCCATGTTGATTTCGCGTGCCGTCTTAAGGATAAGCTCCTTGTCGTAGTACTCATAGCCAAGAGCCTTTGCAACCTTAAGTCCGATTTCACCTGCACCTGCACCAAATTCCCGCGAGAAAGTAATGATTTTTTTCATCTACAGCACCTTGTTAAGGAATGCAATCGTGCGTTCCTGTTTAGGATTCTTAAGCACTTCATCAGGAGTGCCTTCCTCTATAATGTAACCGCCGTCCATAAAAACAACACGGTCGGCAACTTCCCTTGCAAAACCCATTTCATGAGTAACGCAGACCATCGTCATTCCGTTCTTTGCAAGCTCCTGCATTACGCTAAGAACTTCACCGACCATTTCCGGATCAAGGGCAGAGGTGGGTTCATCAAAAAGCATGATTGACGGCTTCATGGCAAGGGCACGTGCAATTGCAACGCGCTGCTTCTGTCCGCCCGAAAGCTGCTGCGGATAAACTGCTGCTTTGTCAGAAAGTCCGACGCGTTCAAGAAGTGCCATACCTTCTTTCTTAGCATCTTCCTTTGTAAGCTTCTTAAGTTCAACCGGAGCAAGCATTATGTTTTCCAGAACCGTCATATTGGGAAAAAGATTAAAGTGCTGAAAAACCATGCCGATGTTTTCGCGAGCCTTGTTGATGTCGATTTTTTTGTCGGAGATACTGCTTCCGTTTACGATTACTGTTCCGGAGGTGATTGTTTCAAGTCGGTTTAAGCAGCGCAGAAAAGTTGACTTTCCGCTTCCCGAAGGACCGATTACAACAACGACTTCTCCTTCGTGAATGTCAATGCTGATGTCCTTGAGTACTTCCAGAGACCCGAAACTTTTCTTTAAGTTTTCGACATGAATTTTTACGGTTCCGTTTTTATTTCCCTGCATCTTCCTTTAACCTCTGCTCAATTGCTTTTTCTGCTTCAGAAATTTCATCGTAGGGAACGGGTGTATCTTTATAGATGATAGAATTTTCGTGGCTCTTTCCAAGAAGAAGTACGATGTCATCTTTTTCTGCAAGACCGACTGCTTTTTTAACGGCTTCGTGTCTGTCCGGAATAAGAAAGAGATTTTTTCCTTCTGTCTTACCGGCCTTTACGGCACCTTCTGCAATGTCCCGGAGAATTTTCATGCTGTCTTCAAAGCGCGGGTCTTCATCAGAAAGAATTACCGTGTCGCAGAAACGTCCTGCAATTTCTCCCTGAAGCGGCCTCTTGGTAACATCGCGTTCACCTCCCGAACCGAATACGCAGATCATTTTTCCGGTACAGCGTTTTCTTACCGGAGGAAAGATTGTTTCAAAACTGGAAGGAGTATGTGCATAGTCAACGATTACTTCAAAATCCTGTCCCCTGTCTACTACAGTCATTCTTCCCTTTACCGGCGTAAAATTTTCCAGAAGCGGAACGAGTTCTTCAAAATCTTTTCCTGTAGAAAGCGAAACTGCAAGGAGCGCTGCCATAAGGTTGTAGGCGTTAAAGGCTCCCGGAAGCGGACACTTAACCTGAATCATCCTGCTCCTGTTTCCAAGTGAATCTGCGTTTTCAAATCTGTACATGCTGAACGTAAGGCCGTATCTTGCACTTGCAATATTTCTTGCCGAAACATAAGGAATGTTCTGCGGAATTGCAGGAAGCGGCTGTGCATTGATTTCTTCACCTGCTGATTTTCCTGCCTTGCCTTCCGTAGTAAAGCCGAAAGTTTTCTGTGTGGTTGCATTTGCAAAGTAAACGGCAGCCGGGTCTTCAAGATTTACAATTCCAAAGGAAGGTACCTTCTGCTTTTTTCCCGCGATGATTTTTTCGTGATTATGTTTGTCCAGCGCACGGAAGAGGTTTGCCTTGTCGCTTTTGTACTGCTCGTAAGTTCCGTGGAATTCCAGGTGTTCAAGAGTTACGTTCATAAAAACGGCAGCATCAAAAAGAACGTCGCCCAGTCTGTTTGTTCTGAGCGAAAGTCCGTGAGATGAACTTTCTACAACTGCGTGGGTACATCCGTTCTGAACCATCTCGTAAAGTTCCCGCTGTACGATCGGAGCTTCGGGAGTAGTCTGATGCTGGGGATTATTTACGGCTTCGTCTCCAAGCGAATACTGTACCGTAGAAATAAAGCCTGCCTTTATTCCGCAAGAACGCAGCAGCTGCCATATGAATGATACGGTCGAACTTTTTCCTTCCGTACCGGTAACTCCGTAAACAAAAAGCTTTTTTGAAGGATAGTCATAAAACGAAGCAGAGGCAGGGCTCATTGCAAATCTTGCGGACGGAACCTTTACAAATACCGTCTGATGTTCTGATTTTGAAACTGCTTCTGCAACAGCTGTTTTTTCTTCTTCGGTAAAGTCACCTTCAAAAACAACGGCAGAGGCACCGTTTTTTACTGCATCTCTGATGAACCTGTTTCCGGTTGTGTGGGTTCCCGGAAGTGCAAAAAAGAGGGAGCTTTTCTTTACTTCGCGGCTGTCAAAAACAAGGTTTGTAATAACCGCAGTCTGTGCCGCCTTTAATGCAGCAGATGAATCAAGTTCTGTTTTTCCGTCTTCTGCGACAATTATATTTTCAAATGAATTAAGTATTTCATGCAGATATTTTTTCATGCCTCTGATTTTATCCCTATCCGCGGATTTAGTCAAAAGAGGACGTATAAATTCATTGAAATAAATGGCAGAAAGTATTATCATACAACATAATCATTTTTATAATATACTATGGAGAATTGTATGGAAAAAAAGTTCTGCAGACTTCCATCCGCACTGCCGCCAGAAGGTCTTAAGGTTGAGCAGGTGCCTCAGTTTATGTCTTTTGCTTTTGATGACAATGCTTATTCCGGCTATGAAGAGTCGGGAGCTGTCGGAGGAATGAAGTTCATCATCGACACATTCGAAAGCTTCTCTAATCCTAAAGCCAATGGTAATGCCGCAACATTTGACGGCGAAAAATACAAGACAACCCTTTATTTTAAGGGAAACAATGCATTTCCAAACAAGCGCGAGGATGATGCACTCGTAAAGAGAATCGTACGCGAAGCTTATGACCGCGGTCACGAAATCGGCTGCCATACCTTTACACATCCGGAAGGAGTAAAGTTCAACTGGGATACAGAGCCTGCACAGAGAATCGACAACCTTTTCTATGATGACTGGATGAAGGAGCTTACCCAGTGTATCGACGTACTTACAAAGCCGTACAATCCGGATGCAAAGAGCGGTGACACAGAAAGCGGTATGGGAATTCCGCGCGAAGACATTGTAGGCTTCAGAACTCCGTTCCTTGATTACAACGAGCACGTTTACAAGGCACTCGAAGACCTTGGTTTCAAATATGATGCAACTATCGAAGAAGGCTGGCAGGACGATCAGGACGGTTCAGACTTCTTATGGCCGTATACCCTCGATGCAGGAAGCCCTGGTGACGAATACGTTGCAAAGAACTTCTACGGAAAGAAAGAGCCTTTCGTTGGAAAACACCCGGGACTCTGGCTCCTTCCTGAATACGTTCTTGTAATTCCGCCGGATGAACTGTGCGAAAAGTACGGAACAAAGCCTGGTGCACGCAAGCGCGCAATGGAAGCAAGTGACGGCGACGGAGAATCAGGAAAGATTACCGGTATGGACTGGAATATCTGGTTCCAGTTCTTCATGGACAAGGCAGATGCCCTTGCTACAATGAAGTACTCTTTCGACCTCCGCTACGACGGAAACCGCTGTCCGTTTACCTTCGGTATGCACACAGACATCTACTCCGACAAGTACGACATTTACGACCTCGAAGGCGACGAAAAGGATAAGATTAAGGCAACTGCAAAAGAACGCCGTGAAGCCGTTAAAGAGTTCCTGGAATACATCAACTCTAAGCCGGACACCCGCGTAGCAACTGCCGAAAA
>JAGABO010000160.1 GCA_017614655.1 Treponema sp.
GTGAATACCTTATGAACGCTCAGGGTGAAGACGTTGTTGCAGGTATCAGAACTCCTGAAAAAATCGACAAACTCGAAAAAGACAATAAAGAAGTATACGAGCAGCTCTGCAAAATCCGCGAGAACCTCGAAAACCATTTCCACGACATGCAGGATATGGAATTCACAGTTCAGCAGGGTAAACTCTTCCTTCTTCAGACACGTAACGGTAAGAGAACCGGTGCAGCTGCAGTAAAATGCGCTGTAGACATGGTTGCTGAAAAACTTATCACAAAAGAAGAAGCAATCCTCAGAGTTTCTCCAGACCAGCTTGACCAGCTCCTTCACCCGATGATTGACCCTAAAGTTGTAAAGACTGTAAAAGCCCTTACAAAGGGTCTTAATGCTTCTCCGGGAGCTGGATGCGGACAGATTGTTTTCACAGCTGATGAAGCAGAAGCCTGGGCAAACGAAGGAAAGAAGGTAATTCTTGTACGTAAAGAAACAAGCCCTGAAGATATTTCAGGTATGGCAGTTGCTGAGGGTATCCTCACTTCTACCGGAGGTATGACAAGCCATGCAGCTGTTGTTGCACGCGGTATGGGAACACCTTGTGTTTCTGGTGCCGGCGAAGTTGTATTCATTGACGGAAACGTTCAGATTGGCGGAAAAACTTTCAAGAAAGGTGATTTCATCACAATCGACGGTTCAACAGGTAACGTATACGAAGGACAGCTTGCTCTTATTAAACCTGAGATTTCAGGCGAACTTAACACATTCCTCAGCTGGTGTGATGATGTAAGAAATTCTTCTGTAAGAAATATCAGCGGAGTAAAATTAGAGAAATTTGCAGTTAGAGCTAACGCAGACCAGCCAATCGATGCAAAGAATGCATTTGAATTCGGTGCTGAAGGTATCGGTCTCTGCCGCACAGAGCACATGTTCTTTGACCGCGACAAGCTCATCCACTTCAGAGCAATGATTGCTTCTGATACAGCTGAGCAGAGAAAAGCAGCTCTTGCCAACATTCTTCCACTCCAGAAGAAAGACTTTATGGGTATTTTCGAGGCAATGAACGGACGCCCTGTAACAATCCGTCTTCTTGACCCGCCGTTACACGAGTTCATCCCTCACACAGACGCTGAACGCGAGGAACTTGCAAAGCACATGGGAATCGACGTAAAGACACTTTCTGCAAAATGTGATGCTCTTCACGAAATGAACCCGATGCTTGGTCACCGCGGATGCCGCCTTGCAATTACTTATCCGGAAATCTACGAGATGCAGGTTGAAGCAATCGCTCTTGCTGCAGCTGAGTGCGTAAAGAAGAACATTCCGGTAAATCCAGAAGTAATGATTCCGATAGTTTGTGACAATGACGAACTTGAGATTATCAGAAAATCATGCGAAAAGGTTATGAAAGAAGTTTTCGCAAAAGAAAACGTAGAATTTGCAATCAAGATTGGTTCTATGATCGAAGTTCCACGTGCAGCTCTTCTCGCTGGAAAGCTTGCTGATTTTGCAGATTTCTTCAGTTTCGGTACAAACGACCTTACTCAGATGACATTTGCTTTCAGCCGTGACGATGCAGGTAAATTCCTGTCTACATATCTTGAAAAGGACATCCTTGAATCAGATCCGTTCAAGTCAATCGATGAAGAAGGAGTAGGCGAGCTCATCAACTTTGCACGCGAAAGAGCACGTGCTAAGAAACCTGATATCAAGCTTGGTATCTGCGGTGAGCACGGTGGAGACCCTGCAACAATCGATTTCTGCTATAGAGCAGGATTGAACTACGTTTCATGTTCTCCGTACAGAGTGCCGATTGCAAGACTTGCAGCAGCACAGGCTGTACTCCGCAACAAGTAATTTAACTGCCGGACGTAGTTCCGGTATTTACTGCTGACGGCATTAAGCCGTTAAGTCCCCGGAAGCTTCTTTAAGTGAGTTTCCGGGGATTTTTTTAACCAAGGGGAGTTTTATCACTTTATGGAATACTACTGCGTTATGGTGCTTACCGGCGAAGAAAAATCCTTTCGTAATGCTGCAACAGAAACTTTGAAAAAATCTTTTCCTGATGCCGAATTCTTTTCTTTTGAGCGTAAGCTTTATACACCAAGACGCGGCTGGTTTGAAGCTCCGCTTTTCCCGGGTTATAGCTTCTTTTATACACAAACTCTCACACCTGAGCTTTTGGCAGAACTCCGTAAAATAAAAGGCTTCTGTCATATCCTCCGCGATAATCAGAATCCTGAAAAAATTACCGGGCCTTCTCTTGATGAACTTAAGCTTTTTATCCGTAACGGCGAACACTGGGGCATTTCTAAGGTACAGTTTCTGCCCGGCCAGAAAATCAAGGCAGTTTCAGGTCCGCTTATGGGACTTGAAGGTAACATCGTTGGCGTAAACAAAAAGAAAAAACAGATAACCGTTCAGTCAACGCTTACAACCGACGGCAAGCGCTTTGACCTGCTTTACGAAGATGCGGAAGTGTGCGGGGAATAAGTACACATTATGCTGTCCGTTGACAGTACCCCTATGTCAAGCTATAATTGTAAAATCATAAGTTGTAACTGTTTACGAGGCACGTTTGGTGCATAAATAAGTGCAATGTCTAAAAATCTCCATGACGTCAGGGAGTTTCTGCGTCTGGTATGAAAAACTGGTTTATGTAAAAGAATAAAAA
>JAGABO010000161.1 GCA_017614655.1 Treponema sp.
AGCATACTTGCCGCACGCTTTGACATGTTGCGGAAAATCTTGTCCTGAACTTCGGTATCGACGGATTTGAGCGCCTTTGAAAGCTCCTGAGTATCGACTTCGCGCAGAACCTTCTGGATCGCACGGTCGTCGAGCATAACGATGTCTTCGAATACGAACATGCGCTTCTTGATTTCTTCTGCAAGTTCCGGATCGTCTTCTTCGAGGGTTTCGATGATGGCCTTTTCGGAAGAACGGTCAACAAGGTTAAGAATTTCAACGATAGAATCAACACCACCGGCAGCAGTATAGTCTTCGCTGGAAAGTGTAGAAAGCTTCTTTTCGAGAACGCGTTCAACTTCACGAAGAACGTCAGGAGAAGTACGGTCCATTGTTGCAAGTCGCTTCGAAACTTCCGGCTGAATTTCTGCAGGGAGGTTCTGCAAAATTGTTGCAGCTTTCTGCGGGTCAAGGTAAGCAAGGATAAGGGCAATTGTCTGCGGATATTCCTGCTGAACGAAGTTCAAAAGGTGAGCCGGGTCTGTACGGCGGATAAAGTCAAACGGGCGAACCTGAAGGCTGGAAGTAAGACGGTTGATGATGTCGATTGCCTTCTGGCTTCCGAGAGATTTTTCGAGAAGTTCGCGGGCAAAATCAATACCACCGGTAGAAATAAAGTTCTGTGCCTGCATCAGCTCCTGGAATTCTTCCAGAACCTGATCCTTAAAATCTGCATCAATTGTATCAAGACGCGCAATTTCAAAAGTAATCTGTTCTACTTCGTCATCACGCAGATGCTTTAAAACTTCGGAAGAAACTTCACTTCCCAATGCAACAAGGAAGATTGCTGCCTTCTGACGTCCTGTGAGGTTTTTATAATCTTTAGCGCCGCTTTTTTTTCTTGAACTGGAGGTTTTAGCGGGCTTTACTGCAGCTGCTTCATCAGACATTTACTGCTCCTTTAACCACTGACCGAGTACACCTGCAATTACTGCGGGGTCAACATTTATATTCGGGGAAGAAGCTCCCCTTAATCCGTTCATTTTCTGATGAATAAGAACTGCATGTTCAATTTCTTCGTCACTGTGTATTCTGGAAGCAAGCCCCCTCTGAACCCCCCAGTAGTTAGCTTCTTCAAGAACATCAATTTCACGGGCAAAATCAACACGCTTTCCTATTCTCTTAAGTGCCTTTGTAAGAAGAACTTTATACTTATGTGGAAGACACTGCTCCAGAGCCGTAAACGCACTCTGATTGAGTTCTCCGACAAAAATTGCTGCCTTTTCTTTTCCGCTTATATAACTTCTCGAAGTTTTTGAAAAACCTGTATTTGAAAACTGCATCTCTTATTCCTCCATAAGCCATGTGCGGATAAGCATGGCGACATCTTCCGGATGTTCCTTTGCCATGGCAACAGCTGCTTCCTGAAGTTCTGCGCGCTTGCGTTCTTCGACGGACATGGTAACTTCCATTCCGCTTTCCTTTGCATCCCAGAGAGCCTTTTCGCGCTCTTCCCTCTGACGGCGGAGAGCTTCTTCTTCGCGGAGGCGGCGGCGGCGTTCAAGTTCACGGCTGATAATACGGAAGAGGATGAATGCAACAAGAACAACAGCTATACCGATAAGACCAAGAATGATAGCCTTGTTTCTCTTAAGCCTCTTTATATAGGCCATGTCTTCTTCGAGGAATTCCTTATCATGATCACCGGGGATGTTTCTTACGACAACTTCATCACCCCTCATTTCATCATAACCGATTGCACCCTTTACAATAGAAACAGCGTCTTCGAGTTCCTTGGGGGAAAGGTCCACACGGTCACGCTTAATACGGTGCTTTTCTTCGTCAACAACAAAATTGCCGTCAATATCAAGTTCCCTTACCCACTTACTGTCGATGTTAACAGCAATAGTTCTGCGGCCGGGCATGGGTTTCTTTTCTGAAATTTTATGTTCACTGTTAAGGGCATAATTTCTTTTTACACCCTTTTCCGTGCTTTTTCCGATTGTATTAAGGTTATCTGCATATATCGGATTCTGACCTTCCATTCCCGGAGGCCCTTCCGGTGTAAACTGAGTTCCGGTATATTCCTTGTCTACGCTTTCTTCGGATTCAACAAGACTTTCTACAACTTTACCGTCAGGATAAGGCGTATTGGGATCATCAGGCTGAATCGTAATACCGGAGTAAATGGTTGCCTCACTCTGTTCCTTGCTGAAATCAATTTCGACGGTCATGTTTGCAATGTGAACACGATCCGGATAAATCTTTCCAAGCTGAACTACAACAGCAGATGAATACTGAGCTTCCCACTTCTGCCTGATTCTCTGTTCCCTTTCCTGAATATTAAGGGCATCTATAGCTTCCATGCCCTCAAAGTCATTTATGATGTTTGATGTTTTTCCGTCAATGATTGTAAGACCGGAATCAAGAAGTCCTTCTACACTCTTTTTACAAAGTTCATGAATACCCTGAATTGCATGCTTATCAAGAGAATAAGAAGCCCACAGCGTAATACTTGCAGTAACCGGCTTCTGATCTTCAGAAAGAAGGGCATCTTCCGGATAAGTAATGTTTACGGCTGCGTCTTCAATACCGTCAAGTCTTCTTAAGTTATCGCGGAGACGAACTTCCATCGCTTCCTGCCAATGAACCTTGTTGTCAAAATCGGTACGAGTCCAGTCTTTTTCGTTAAAGACATCATAAGCCGACATCGTAGAAGGAACAAGTCCCTCTGCAACAAGTTTAGGCCTCCACTTGCGGGCAACGGCTTCTGTATCCATATAGAAGATTCCGTCCTGAATGCGGTAATGCACGTTTTCGGAATCGAGACGGTTTGCTACTGCTTCAATCTGGCTGTCGTTTGTTATTGTCCTGTTAAAGAGACGGACGTCTGCCGGACGGGAAGAGCCGCGTACAAGAAATATAACTGCGATAAGAAGAACCGCAGCTATACCTACGGCTATAGCTTTTTGAAGGGGCTTCCAAGCAGCCCATTTTCCTTTAAAATTTGAAGTAACACTCTTCAAACGTTCGTTCATAATCCCCCCCGGAGAACGAATCTGTTTCAGACGTAATTTTTAGATTTTATACTATATTATAACACAGAAATAATAATTATATCAACAAAAAAATGTACATGCGGATTTTATACTGGCAGTTAATTTACGCACTATCTGTTCTGTGAAAGTTCCGTCCAGCCGGAAATAAGGCGTTCTATTACAGTATGTGCAAGGTTAAGCGACATCTGTGCCTTTGCCATGGAAATTGTTGCATCATGAATATCTACGCTGTCCGGGTCCGTTATAATCTGTTCGTTGATTTTCGAAACCTGATTCTGCTGGGCATTCATGCCTTCTACAGCTTCCCTAAGGAAAGACTCAAAGGCACCTTTTGCAGGCTTAGCCTCTGCCTGTTTTTTTAA
>JAGABO010000162.1 GCA_017614655.1 Treponema sp.
CTATTCTCAGGTCATTACTTGTTACTGCATATTTAATATTATTCTCAGAAGACACTCTGTAAAGATAAAAATCTATGTAATCAATTCTATCTGTCACAGTTCTTATTGTTTTATCAGTCTTTTCTAATTTTTCCTTATTAATTAATTCAAGATTTATCGAAGTCTTTGTTCCCGAACGAAAAGTATTATCAGAAGATTCAAGAAAACTTATCAAACTACTTTCCATATCAGTTTGACTTGTATGACACGATGCATGATTTAATTCATTTTCTATAGAATTATCACTAATAGTTGTAATACTTCTTACTTCAAGATTATCACAACAGCCCATAATCAATCCGAAAGTAAAGATTAAAGTTAGGTACACTAACAAATCTACACATACATTTCTTTTCATAAACAACACTCCAATTGTTTTTTAAATTTTGTTTATATTATGTTAATTATACTTTTGCAAATAAACTGATGTCAAGAAAATTACTCAGTCTTCTTATTTTCCAATAAAGCCGCACGAATAATGCCACAGGGGTTTTGCAAGGGCATTCGAGAAAGGCTGCAGGCGGGTAAAATCAGGGAGCCAGGAAGTGTCGTCGCTTAAGTCCTGGTAAAACAGATATTCAAAATCAAAGGCATCGATTAAATCGCGGAGGTCGCCGTCTTCCTGAACACTGACAAGCCGGTTTTCAAAAGAAGAAAGCGCCTTCTTTCTGCGCTGTTCAACTGCAGGCGAATCTTTAAACGGAACCGGAGTGTACTGCGACATGAGCGAAATAAGCGCACGCGAATCAGCATTTTCCTTAAGCCACGACAGCACTTTAAAAGTGTCATCAAGACGCCCCGGAAGAAAAAGATGCCGGATGATTACGCCCGAAAGAAGCTTCTGTTTTTTTTCTCCGCCGCATTCTTTTTCTGTCCACTTAAGAGGTGCGTTTTCCAGCATCCAGAGAACTGCCTCTTTTGCACGCTCAGGATAATCTT
The DNA here is from genome assembly GCA_017614655.1 of Treponema sp. Classification (GTDB taxonomy): domain Bacteria; phylum Spirochaetota; class Spirochaetia; order Treponematales; family Treponemataceae; genus Treponema_D. Next base: position 979 of record JAGABO010000162.1, read on the forward strand.
TAACACCGAAAAGTTTTTCTCCTGCCGCACTGTCAAAGGTTTTAAAATCCGGAAGATAAATATCTGCAAGGCCTTTTAAAAGTTCAAGAAGTTCAGCGCTTTCATAGCCGCTGGAATTCCAGGCAACAGGAATACAAAGTCCTCCGTCTTTTGCAGCCTTAAGCGCATCGGCAATAAGCGGAATGTTGTGGCTCGGCGTTACAAGGTTGATGTTTTCGGCACCGTTATTCTGAAGCGTAAGGCAGATTCTTACAAACTCATCACGGCTTACTTCACGGCCGGTTCCGTTGTGACTTATCTGATAATTCTGACAGAAGGCGCAGCGGAGCGTACAGCCTGTAAAGAAAATTGTTCCGCTTCCACCAAAAACCGTAACTGGCGGCTCTTCTCCAAAATGAAGTCCCGCACTTGCAATTTTAAGTTCTGCTTTTTCTCCGCAGACACCGCCCTGCTTTGTGCGGTCAACTCCGCATTTTCTGGGACACTGAGTGCAGCTTTTATAAAATTCAATTAATTCAGCATTCATAAAATTAAAGCGAGCCGTGATCAACAAACACTGCCATCAAATCATTGAGCAGATCAAGCGGAAGATCTTCGGCTTCATAATTTACAAGAGCACAAAGTTCCTTAAAGTCGTGCTCATCAAGAGAATCAATGGAAGTTAAATCATTTTCAAGAAGCGCATACATCGCACCAAGCTTTTCTACGCTTTTATCAGAAGGCATTTCTGAAGGCGGCTCAAGTGAAGCATACTCCTTAAACCAGTAATCTGCAAAAGAGGCCGCAAGAGAAGTAAAGCCGCGGAACTGTCTTTCGAAAAGATTTTTTATTTCTCCACAGACTGCGTTTCCGTCATAGGGGCGCGAGTGCTTCTTTATTTTTTCAATGTCTGAATAAAATTTCTGAATGCTGTCCATGTTTTTATTTTACAGTTTGATGTAATAAGGGTCAAAGGGTTAAAAAAAAATTATTAATTTTTTTAGATTTTTTGTAATTTTTAAAATTCAGGACAATATTATAGGTGAAAAGAGAAAGAAAAAGTATGTGTTTATTTACGGCACAGCTTTTAACCCGGCCGGTTTTTCCTTTTTAATAAAATTACAAGGAGCAGTATGAATTCACTTAATCAGATTATTCTGGAAGGCAACGTCTGCCGCAAGCCAGAAAAACGTGTCGTAGGAAACGGTTTCCGTGTGTGTACAATTCCGCTTGCAGTAGACCGCCGCTACAAAAATCAGGAAGGAAAGACAACCGAAGAAGTTTCTTATTTCGAAATTGACGCTTACGGAAATCTTGCCGATGCCTGCGAAAAATGGTGCCCGACAGGCCGCGGAATCCGTGTAGTCGGCCACCTTAAGCAGGAACGCTGGAAAAGCGAAGACGGAAAATCCAAAAGCAAGGTTAAGGTAATTGCAGAGCACGTCGAATTTAAATTCTTTAATCCAAAAGATAAAAACGACGGTCCCGAAAGTGCAGCCCTTGGAACTCCTGCTCCGGGTAAAAAACAGAAGCTTGCAAAACTTGCCGAAGCAGCAGCTGCTGCACAGAAAGAACAGGCAGAAGAGGAGGTGGTATTCTAAAAACCGGGCAGACTCATAAGTTTGCCCTCATTGAACCTCTTAATTAGTCTTTCTATATATATGCTATTTCTTTTTTCTTACGGGGGGCTTCTTTCCGGAAGCCTTCCGTTCTTCGTTTTTTGCAGCTATAGCCTGGTAAGCTTCCATCTTTTCCGGATTATAAAAACCATCCTTCCAGTTAAAGCGGGACGTTTCCGGAATAACGGTTTTGTTTCTGAGAAGATTTACCATTGTGCGCAGTTCTGCTTTAGAAACGCTTGTCTTGGAGAAATCAATAAGCTGCCTTGTCCAGCCCTTGTTTTTAAGAGTTTCCATTTTATCTGTAATAGAGAACGGAAGCTCAGGCATTACAAAAGAACCGTCCGGAGTTGAATTCACTTTAAACGAAGTGCTTTCCTTGTCGCGGAAGAAAGTAAAGTCATAATCTTTCGGAAGCTTAAACCTCATTCTAAAGAGAACAGGATAACCGAATACAGAAACAAGAACGCGCGAACGTTCAGCTTTGGAAGCAAAAGTTTCTTCGAGATTACGTTCGGAGTTTTCTATCGGAGTCTGAAGCGCCATGATGTTCTGATTTTCAAGGAAGCTTACCGCCCACTTGTTAAAGGTGTAGAGATAAGGACCTGCAATCATGTGAACATCTTTTTTTGTCTTAAGCATGTTGATGTGCGCAAGATTGTTTACGATAAAAGTCGTGTATCCTTTTTGAATAAGCACATCAAGATTTTCTTTTAGTAAAGCAGCTGTTCCTTCCGGCACAAACGGATCAAGGGCAAGAATCGTCATCTTCTTACTGAACGGAAGAAGCGGTTTTTCCGGCGTGTCTTTTTTAAGAAGATCATTAAGCGACTCATTGTTGATTTCCATAATAAGCCGAACCGGATGAAGAATCTGAACGGCATGTGCATCAGAGGCGGTGGACACTTCAACATAAAGACCTTCAGGAAACCACGAAAGCTCATTTTTCTTAAGCTCGGTCAAATCAAGAATAGGAAGTCGTTCCGGTCCCGGCTGTCTTCTGCATTTGCTTAAATCAACCGGAAGCACGCGCTTGTATCTTTTGGACATGGACTTAGTCTGAAGAAGATACACGCTGTCTCCTACCGTAAAGCCGAGCGGCACATCAATCCAGGTGTCACCCTTTGCATCCTGCTTAACGACGCGCACCTTGTGGCTTTCGCGCTCTGAATCATCTTTTCTGTGAAGCCTGATGCTGTCTCCCGGATCAGGAATGTACGTTCCGCCTTTTAAAACTGCCATCTGAATAAAGGCTGCCTTGCGTTCTTCTTCGCTTTTAAATTCCGGACGACCTTCGAGGGAAAGCTTTCTTTCTTCTTCCGTTGATTCCCTGAGCGATGCAATCTTTCCAAGATAAATTCCTGTTCCGCCGGCCTGAGAAGGGTTAAGGATTTTTTCTCCGCCCTGACTGATTCCTTCGTTTACATCCTTAAAGCCGTACCAGTAATCAGTTTTGCTTCTTGCAAAGTCTGTACTTAAAATACGTTTTCCTTCTGCAATTGCGCCCTTTCTGTCTTCCTTCCAGTGATCCATTACAAAGCGGTAGGCAGCAGTTACGGCACCGACATATTCAGCACTTTTCATGCGGCCTTCGATTTTAAAACTGTCAACACCGGCTTCCATTAAATCAGGAATGTGGTCTATAAGCTGAAGATCGCACGGCGAAAAATAATAGCCGGTTCCGGTTGTTCCCGGAAGGTCAGCAGTATAAAAACGGCGGCAGGCCTGAGTACACATACCGCGGTTTGCGCTCTTTCCTCCAAGATAGCTGGAAAAAAGACAGAGGCCGCTTTCGCTTACACAGAGGGCTCCGTGAACGAACATTTCGATTTCTGCGTTTGTATTCTGTTTGATTGATTTGATTTCTTCGAGGCCGAGTTCGCGCGCAACAACTACACGCTTGATTCCTTCGCGGCACAGAAGATTTGCGGCAGCGGCACTTTCTACATTCATCTGAGTTGAAGCATGAAGTTCAAGGTCCGGCGCAAATTCCTGACACATGCGGACTACACCAAAATCCTGAACGATAAGTCCGTCCGGCTTGATTCTGTTAAGGTAATTTAAAAAACGGTAAAGGCGTTCTGTTTCGTGTTCTTCGCAGACAGTGTTAACGGTAACATAAATTTTCTTGCCCATTCTGTGAAGACTCTGCACGGCTCCTTCAAACTGATTCCAGGCAAAATTAGAGGAACGTAAACGTGCGTTAAAGCTTTTGAGTCCAAGATAAACTGCGTCTGCCCCTTCTCCGATTGCGGCATCGAGGGCTTCGGGATTTCCCGCTGGTGCTAATAATTCAGTCATGGGTAAAGTATAACAGAAACTCAAAGTTTAAACTATATTATTGTAAAAAGTTGTACATTTTGATAAATTTAAATTATGGCGAACTTTTTATCGAACATATTTTCTTCCCTTTTCGGAGGGAACGATCCTGAAGCACAGCGTAAGAGAGTCCTCAAAGGAATTGCTAAAAACCTTTCAAAAACAAAGCATTCCTTTTTTAAATTTTCAAGCCATGAAGCAGAACCTGCTCTTGCTAAATTCTTTTATGATATTTACAAGGCAATTTCTAACGCTCAGGTTATTTTCCAGGAAACGACCCCTAATGCCCTTAAGCATGTCGTGCTTAGCGTAGCACTTTCAGAAAAGCAGAAAGCAGCTCTTGAAGATCTTTCCGAAACTTCTATCAGGGAAATGACACAAAAATCTTCGATACAGGAAGTAACCGCAAAAATAAATTCAAACATTGATCTTCTGAATAAAGAATTCGATGCATCAAAAATTGCACGTATAGATACACTCTACACAAAGCTTGTCTGCATGATGAATTTCTGTACCTATGATTATTACTTTATTCTTAAAAAGTTTGACCCTTCCCTAAAGGAACGTGTATTCCAGACTCCGCCTTCTTTTAAGGCAATCAACAGCAGCTATATTGCAGAAGACCTTAAAAATTTTATAGATGTTGCATGGCCCCTTCCGTTTGATGCAGACTGGGATGATGTTCTTAAACTTCTTAAACAGGTAAAAGGCTCAGACATAATAACCCTCGGTGTATGGAAAAAGATTCTTGCGAAAGTTCGTCCCCTCCGCGACAAGCACGTCTTCGAAATGCTCATTCAGCTTATCACAGAGAATCCGTCTTACAGAGACTCTTTCCAGAACGAAGAGTTTCACATTGTAGATGAATACATTGCTTCTGTAAAAAAGACGGCAGAAGAATCTCTCGAAAAAATTAAAAAACAGCAGCAGGCAGGAAAAATTGACGTACTTGTAAAACAGGTATTCGGCCCGACAGATATCGCTTTACTCAGAAACTACAACAGTGCTTCAAGTTCAACTTTTGAACGCAAGGGAATCGGTTCTTTC
>JAGABO010000163.1 GCA_017614655.1 Treponema sp.
ATTTGCAAGCCTTATGATAAGCGGCATAACCTTGTCTTTGAAAATAAAATAGCTTTCATCATCATCAACCTTAAAAACAAGAAGCTTAGGAAGTTCATTACGTTCAGAATTAGTAGTAAGGAAATTTAACCTTTCTTTAAGAGCTGCCTCTGAATACTGTCCCAGAAGCGGAACACCTACAGAATCCTTAAACTTGGAAATATCTGCCATGCTGTAATAATAAGGCGGATTGTTTAAAAGCTGCTCCATATTTTTAAATGCAACATCACGCTGTGCACGCTCCGTAGCACGGCTTTTATAATATGAAGTAATTATTTCCAGAAGGCTTACTGCCTGAAGAACGTTTACATCTTCCGGAGAAAAATCCTTAAGCTTGGTATAGTCCTGTTTTATAAAGTAAAAAAGCTGACTCCAATAGTAGAAAGTTTCGCCTGTTTCCTGAATTACTTTAAGTGCATCTTCGGGTTTTGCAACAAACTGTGCAAAGAAACTTTTTATCGAAAGCTCCTTACCCGGATTTGAAACGGTAAGCTTTTTCTGAAAATAGTCATGGCTCTCTTCTTTATGAAGAAGATTCTGCAGTTTATGAAGTGCTGTGTAAACAAGTACTCCGACAGAAACGTTAGATGGGAAAAGAAGCGAAGGGACACCCTTTTCAAAAAGAATTGTGTAAAGAATTTTGTCGGAAAGTTCCTGTTTATCCAGAAGTTTATAAATAAAATCAGCGGCATTCTGCTGAGTTACAACTGTATGAGGCGTATGCTTGGGAAGATCATTAAAGTTCGGATAAGGAACAGTAATATTTGCTTCGATGTTTCTGTATACACCTGCATAGAATTCTACAAGATAAGGCACAACAAAAATGCAGTCCTTTCCCTGAACGGGAGAAATGGCAATCTGTTTTTCTGATTCAAGTTTCTGAAGTTCTTCGTTCAGGTTTTCCATGTAAACACTGCTGCTGTAAACAACCAGATCTGAATTTTCGTTCATGTGATGCTGTGCATAGCGGTGCAGATAGTCAGCAAATTCATCAAAAGAAACCATGCAGCTTTTCTGTTTAGATGTGTAATACTTTAATAATGTAAGGATGTTTGCAGTTGTTGCCATAATTGAATATTATAAATGAAAAATCACGGCTTTTCAATGAAAAAAGACCATAGAGACACTGCTTACGCACGAAAAAAAACTTCCATGCGTAAGACGTGTCTTTAGGCCGCAGTAAAATTACTGAAGTTTCGGATACTTGTTAAAATATTCTTTTGTTGACTTTGCCGCAATTCCGCTCAGTACGATAAGTGAGATACAGTTTGGAATTGCCATAAGTCCGTTTGTAATGTCGGCAATTGTAAATACGGCACTTACTGTAAAATATGGACCGATTGCGACTGCTGCAATGTAAACGAGACGGTAGATAAACACAAGAGTCATTTTTCCGTTTGCAAGATACTCAAGACACTTTTCTGAATAATAATCCCATCCGAGAATCGTCGTAAATGCAAAGAATGCAAGGCAGAGCATAAGAAGGAACTGAACGGAAATACCGTCACCGCCAAGGTCAAAAGAAAGGGCAGCAGCTGTAAGTTCAACACCTTTTTTACCTGCGCCTTCAAAAGCCGGATTACAGAGTGCAATTACGATTGCAAGACCTGTCATTGTACATACGATAAGAGTATCAATAACGGTACCGGTCATGTTTACAAGACCCTGTTCAACAGGTTCATTTGTCTGAACAGGAGCTGCAGCTATAGGAGCAGAACCTAAGCCTGCCTCGTTGGAGAAGATTCCGCGGGCTATACCTTTCTGCATTGATTCTGTAACCTGCTTGATTGTCCATCCGATTGCACCGCCGGCAGCAGCCTTCCATCCGAATGCTGATTTAAAGATAAGTGCAAATGCTGCAGGAATGTGTGTTGCATTCATGATAAGAACAGAGAGTCCGAGGAATACATAAATTATTGCCATTGCAGGAACAACTTTTTCTGCAACCTTAGAAATGCGCTTAAGTCCGCCTAAGATTACAAGAGCTGCACATGCCGTAACGACAGCACCGCCGATTACAGTTGCCCAGGTGTATTTGTTTCCAAAGAGTGTAAAGGCAATGTTTGATGAATCAGGATCAAAAGCCATATTTACGGCCGATGTAATTCCGTTAATCTGAGTCATTGTTCCGATTCCGAGGAGTCCTGCAAGAACACCGAAGATTGCAAAAAGAACGGCAAGCCACTTCCAGCTTTTTCCCATACCCTTTTCAATTGTATAGAAAGGACCGCCCAGAACATGACCGTCTTCCTTTACTTCGCGGTATTTGATTGCAAGCATACATTCAGCATACTTTGTTGCTGTTCCAAGAATTGCAGCAACCCACATCCAGAACAGAGCTCCCGGTCCACCAGCTGCAATTGCAGTTGCAACACCTACAATATTTCCCGTTCCGATAGTTGCAGAAAGGGCTGTACAGAGGGCAGAAAATCCGGAAAGTTCACCGTGACCTTCGTTTTTCTTAAAAATTGATTTGAAGGCTCTTCCCAGTTTTGTAAACTGAATTCCGCGCAGCCGCAGGGTAAGAATAAGTCCCGTCAGAAGAATCAGGATGATAGTAGGAAGGCCCCACACAACATCATCGATTTGTCCAAGAATCGCATCAAACTTTTCCATAGTTTAATTCCTTTTTAACTTTTAATATAGTGTCAACATTCTACCACAGTTATACAAAAACAGACAGCAAAAAAACATATTAAAATTGTAAAAAAGCGTATTATGCTTGTAAAAAGTTATAACGCTGGTATAATAGAAGACATGCAGATTATTCCGATAGCAAGCGGCAAAGGCGGGGTAGGAAAAAGTCTCCTGAGCGCAAACCTTGCCATAGCTTTAGGCCAGGCGGGAAAAAAAGTCCTGCTTGTTGATTTAGATCTTGGCGCCTCAAACCTTCATCTCGTCATCGGGCAGCAGTCCCCGAAAAACGGAATCGGTACATTCCTTACGGGACATTCAAAATTTGAAGACCTTATCATCAAAACCGAATACGAAAACGTAAGCTTCATTGCAGGCGACTCAGAAATTCCGGGCCTTACAACCCTCAAAGCATCGCAGAAAAATGAACTTATAAAATGTTTCATGAATGCAGACTTTGATTATCTGGTTCTGGATCTTGGAGCAGGAACACATCTTACAATTCTCGATATGTTCCTTCTTTCTCCGCAGGGAATCGTTGTTACTGCCCCTACAGTTACTGCAACACTCAACGGATATCTCTTCCTCAAGAACATCGTATTCCGCATGATGTATAACACATACAAAAAGAATTCTCCCGGATACAACTATCTTGAATCCCTTAAAAAAGATACTTCATCACTCCAGAGGCTTTATATTCCAAAACTGATAGAGATTCTGGAAAAAGAAGATCCGGAAGGTACAGAGCTTTTTAAAAACCGCATGAAGGAATTTCGTCCGCGTCTTGTCCTTAACATGATTGACGATCCTAAAGATGCAGATAAAGCTCAGAAAATACGCCGTTCCTGCCAGCAGTATCTTGGTCTGGACATAGAACATCTCGGAGTTGTCTACCGTGATAATCTTCAGGATAAAGCACTTGCATCAAGACTTCCTGTTGTTGTTTATAAGCCGCAGTCAATAATCGGACAGGCAATTTTCCGCATTGCAGAAAAAATCATCCAGAGCGAAACATTAAGTTTTGATGAAGACTACGACATTACAATGGCAAGCGACACTTCTTTTGCAATAGCAACAGAAGAAGCCACCGATGACTTTGGTCAGAAGATGGCTTATGTAGAAGAACTTGCCGGAACGGGAGCTCTTACTTCGGGAGAACTCGCAGAAACCCTCAGACAGCAGCAGTATGAACTTGACCATCTCAGGAACGAAAATACTCTTCTTAAGAAAAAGCTTCTTGAAGCTGCGGCAAAAGGGTTTAAAGTTTAACAGTCTAAAATAAGGAATCATAGAATGAACTTTTTGTACATCAACTACCCCTCATGGATTAAACCGGAAATAATTCCGGGAGTGCAGTTTCTCCGCTGGTATGGCCTCATGTATATCTTTGCATTTGCAACTGCTTTCATTATCTTAAGGAAACAGAAAAAAGAAGGTGTTCTTGATGAACCCGGATTTAAGGCTACAGATGATGATTTATTTTCGTTCATTACGTGGGGAATCGTATTTCTTCTTTTAGGCGCACGTATTTTTTCTACACTTGTTTACAGTAAATATAATCCGTCTGATCCGTCCTCTGTTGATTATCTTCATAAGCCATGGCTTATTTTCTGGCCTTTTAATGCACAGGGAAAATTTACGGGGCTTGCAGGCATGAGCTATCACGGAGGTTTTATAGGCGGTCTTATCGGAATGATCCTCTGGTGTTTCATAAAGAAAAGAAATCTCTGGAAATGGATTGATGCAATGTGCGTTGCAATTCCGGCAGGTTATACTTTCGGTCGCATAGGAAACTTTCTTAACGGCGAACTTTACGGCCGAATCACAACTGCTCCCTGGGGAATGATTTTTCAGAGAAAAGAAATGCTTTCGGACGGAGAAATACACACAATTCCGATTGCAGAAACATTCAGTTCAAGTCTTGAATGGGTACAGAAGTTCGCAGCAGAATGCGGACTTAAAATAGAAGAAGGCGTAAGAACGGTAAATCTTCCGCGCCATCCGAGCCAGCTTTACGAAGCTATTTTTGAAGGACTCGTTCTCTTTGCAATACTCTGGTTCCTCAGAAAGAAGAAACCTTTTGACGGCTTTATCGGAGGCTGTTACACAATCGGATACGGACTTGTACGCTTTGTAATTGAATACTTCAGACAGCCCGACTCAAACATGGGTTACAAGCTTGGAAACAAAAGCGGCGAGCTCTACATGAACACGTCGTTCTTTAACATTTCGACAGGACAGATTCTCTGCTTCCTTATGATAACAGGCGGCATCGGAATCCTGATCGGCTGTTACATTTACAGTAAAAAGAAGCTCAATAAAACAACAGATACTAAAAAATAGTTTTTTACATAATAAATGAAGCATAACTTCCGGAGCAGAAAATCCGTCTGAAAACGAATTTTACAGCGAAAAGAAGTTATGCTTCTTTTTTTTAGTGATGGAAAAGCCTTATTCCGTTAAAGGCCATTGCAATACCATAACGGTTACATTCTTCTATTACATTGTCATCACGAACTGAACCGCCCGGCTGTGCTATTACCTTAACACCGCTTCTGTGTGCACGGATAATGTTATCTCCAAACGGGAAGAATGCATCGCTTCCTAAGGCAACATCTGTATTCTTAGAAATCCATTCCTTACGTTCTTCACGTGTAAAAGGCTCCGGCTTTTCCTTAAAGAAGTTCTGCCATACACCTTCTGCAAGAACATCATCATAATCATCACTTGTATAAACGTCGATTGTGTTGTCACGGTCGGCACGCTTGATGTCGTCCTTAAACTTAAGTCCAAGAACCTTCGGAGACTGACGGAGCCACCACTTGTCTGCCTTATCTCCTGCAAGGCGTGTACAGTGAATGCGGCTCTGCTGGCCTGCACCGATTCCGATTGCCTGTCCGTCTTTAACATAGCAGACAGAATTAGACTGAGTGTATTTAAGAATGATAAGAGCAATCAAAAGATTGTCACGTTCTTCCTTAGAAATTGTCTTGTTCTCCGTAACAAAATTAGAAAGAGCATTATCATCAATTTTTATAAAGTTGTGGCCCTGTTCAAAAGTTACTCCGAATACCTGCTTTTTCTCTGATTCAGCAGGAACGTAGCTTTCGTCAATTTTAAGAATACAGTAGCCGCCCTTCTTTTTTGCCTTAAGGATTTCGAGGGCATCGTCATCATAATCCGGGGCTATGATTCCGTCAGAAACTTCTTTCTTGATAAGAAGAGCTGTTGCCTTGTCACATCTGTCACTGAGCGAGATAAAGTCTCCGAAGCTGGACATTCTGTCGGCACCACGCGCACGGGCATAAGCACAGGCTAAAGGTGTAAGTTCAACATCATCCGTGTAATAGATTTTTTTAAGAGTGTCACTTAAAGGACGTCCGATTGCCGCTCCGGCAGGAGAAACATGTTTAAAACTTGTTGCTGCAGGAAGGCCGGTTGCTTCTTTTAATTCTTTTACAAGCTGCCAGCCGTTAAGTGCATCAAGCAGGTTAATGTAACCCGGTCTGCCGTTCAGAACTGTAATCGGCAGATCTCCGTTCTCCATAAAAACCCGGGCGGGTTTCTGGTTAGGATTGCATCCGTACTTTAATTCGATTTCTTTCATAGTGCGCTCATTCTAAATGAAAAAGCGCACTTTAACAAGACGGGGGAAAAAAGCTTACTTTATTCTCTCTGCGAAACTTCTGCACTCTGCAGCTTCCGCAGTAAAACCGCCGGCTTCGTAAATTTCTGCAGCCCAGAGTGCAAGAGAAAAAGCCTCTTCCTTATCTTTTGCAGACGGATTTCCCTTTAACAGAATGCGGGAAGCTGCCATGTAGTCAAGGGCAATTGCAGGCGTATTTTCTGCATCGCGGTCGTATTTAAGAGCAAGTTTTACGGCTTCTAGGGCAGCGTCTTTCTGACCGGAAAGAGAACGAGAGCGGGCTACGGAATACCAGTCCATTCCGATTTCGCTAAGATAGCGGTTTTTTGTGTGAAGGTTTGCAGCTTTAAGATAATTTTCTTCTGCGTCCTTATAGTTTCCCTTTAACACAAAAATATCACCCTTTGTTCTGTAAACATAACCGGTGTAATAAATTTCTTTAGAAATTGATTTTTCTACTGAATCAAGTACAGAAAGGTATTCATCATATCTGGTTTCTTTTTTTGCAAGGGCAAGTTTAATTTCATAAATTTTCTGAACGCTCGAAAGCACTTCCGGATCAGAAGAACGCCGTGCAAATACCAGCGCATCAGAAAGGATTTTCTCTGCCGAAGAATTCAAAAAACTTTTTTCCGGCGGAGCTTTTATTTCGCCGAGCACATCAACATCAATTTTATAAACAACTCCGGAAAGACAGATTTTACACAGAAGGTCAGATGCATCAACAGAAACGGCATAATTAAAAGCCTGTGTAAGATGAGAATACGCTTTTTCGAACTGACCGGAAGAAAGCTCGCTCACTGCAGTTTCGTAACGTTCATCAGCTTTTGCAGAAACATCAGAAACCTGCATGGCACGTTTTGGAGCAGAAGAGCAGGAAATCAAAAAGAGCGGTAAAAAAAGAAAAGAAAGATGCCTCATTTAAAACTCCGTACTTCTTAAGTGAGTAGTTGCAGAAGATTCTGCAGAACGGTCAGGAACACCGCCTCTTATGAGAGGATTGTTTTTAACTCCGGTAAGCACATCCTGAACCTGAACAAGCACCGTGTTAAGCTGACCAAGTGCCGTATCAATCTCGGGCGCTGCTTTTTCTACAATCTTGTCTGCATTTCCTGCAAGGGAAGAAAAGTCATCCGTAATGGAAGTAAGGTTTGTTAAAACAGTTGATATTTCTCCGGAAAGTTCAGGACCAAGAAGCTTTGGAACTGCCCCGTCTGAACTGGAAAGAAGTGCAAGAACTCCGTTAAGGTTTCCGGTTAATACTACGACGTTATCAAGAATTTTTCTGAGGGAAGTTTCGCCCTTTCCTTCTACAGCAGTATTCACGTTAGAAAGAAGTGAGTTTACGTTATCCAGAAGAACGGAAACTTTGTTCATAAGAATACCGATGGAGTCTGTCTGACTTACTATCGTATTTTTTTCCTGTGCAATAAGTTCAAGCCCCTGTGGTGAATCACTTCTGTAAATTTCACTTCCGCTTTCGAGAATCCGTTCACTTTTTCCGGGATGGAGCTTAAAAGAGGAACCAAGGCCTATAGGACTTACGGCAAACTGCACAAGAGAATTTTCCCTTACGTATTCTTCATATTCACCGAGGACATAATAATCAACACGAACCATGGAACCGTCAAGTTTGATTCCGTTTATCTTCCCTATCGAAAAACCTTTGTAAGTCAGATCCATTCCGACTGTAAGACCTTCACCGCTTTCGAAAAAAGTATAATAAAGGTTTCTTTTTGCAAACCAGTTGTTGCTTGCACCGATAGAAAAAATAAGGGCAACAAGACCTGCCAGTGCAAGAAGGGAGAAGAATCCGACTATTTTATCTGCAAAGCGAATTTTAAATTTCATGGTTACTATATTTTATTCAGTTATGAGCCCTTCTTCAAGAAAATAAACAGTTCCCGGAAAGGCTGTAATAAAAGAAGAATCGTGAGTAATGTAAACAATGGTATTCTTCTTCTGTACAAACTCAGAAAGCAGATCCATGATATTAACCATTCGCTTTCTGTCCAGAGATTCCGTACAGTCATCAAGAAAAAGCACTTCCGGCCGGTTGATTATTGCACGTGCAAAGGCAACAAGCTTCTGCTCACCACGGGAAAGATCTGCCGGACGAAGGTTTAAAGGCCGCGTGTAATTTACTTTGTGGCACACATCTTCTATAAGGGTCATGCGTTCATCCGGAGAAAGGTTTTTCTGATGAGTTAAAAGCGGAAGTTCAAGATTCTGAAGCACCGTCTGATTTTCCCAGAGCGCACTGTCCTGAAACACGTAAGAAGCACGTCTTCTAAAATCCAGGTTTTCTGCTTTTGTCATGTGCTGAATATCACGGCCGTCAAAATAAACGTGACCTCCGGAAGGAACCAAAAGTCCCGCTATAAGTTTTAAAAGAGTTGATTTTCCGCTTCCTGATTTTCCTGCAAGCGAAACAACACATCCCTTTTCTATTTCCATGCTTATCCCGTGAATAAGTTCTTTTGCGCGGCTTTCGAATTTTACGTCTTCAAGTTTAAAAAGCGCCATTTCTTCCTCACAGAACATACGACATGATGGTAATAATCACATCAAAGGTTATTATCCACAAAAAGGATTTACTTACCGCAGAGATTCCAGCAACAGGAATTTCTGTAGAAGCCCTCTCTACGTTAAAGCCGTAGTAGGTTGAAACAATGGAAATAATCATTCCGAATATGATACTTTTTACAACGGAAACTACAACCGTCATCACGGACATATTCTTAAGGATACTTGCAATAAAGCCGCTTGCTGCAACAGGATTTACAAACTGCGAAACAACCCATGGCCCGATAAGTCCGCACAGGGAAAAGTAAATGTTCAGGAAAAACATGGAAAGCGTAACGCCGATAAAACGCGGAACCACAAGATAGTCAATCGGATCAATTCCAAAAGAAATGTAGCTTTCTATCTGGTGGCTTGTAACCATGGTTCCGATTTCTGTTGCAATGGCAGTTGCAGAACGTGCCGTTACGATGAACGCAACAAGTATGGGACCAAGCTCGCGCGAAATGATAACAACAAGAAGCTTGTAGACAAGTGCCCTCTGACCGAACGAAAGCAAAAAGGAACTTCCAAGGATATAAATTGCAGAACCAAGAGCTACGGCAAGAATTGCAACAATCGAAAGCGCTTCTATAAACGTAAAAAGAAGCTGCATTATAATTATTTTGCGTGCAGCCTTCTGTTTTTTTACAAAAGTAAAAAGCGAAAGAATAATGCGCCCCGTATACCCCAGAAGATATGGAATATGAGAAAGCTTATTTCTTACTGCAAACCCAAGTCTCCCCGACACTTTCTTTTAAAACTCCTCAAGCCTTAGGATAAGGTTTTCAAGTTTTACGCCGTACTCAGGATCAGTTGCCCATTTTCCTGCAAGCTCCCGCACATCATGAACAAGATAGGCTTTGTGCGGCCATGAGTAACGGGGATCAATAAGTTCATGACTAAGGGAAACTTCTTCGGTCGTAGAGTAGGCCTGCAGATGCTGTATGTGGGCACGAACGCCGAGCTGCATTGTTTCGAAGGAAGCACCTTTTGCAGAAGAGTCGATTGAACCAAGTCCGCAGTAATTGTGCATTTCTTTAGAAACAAGCCCGCCGAATCTTAAAAAGCCCGTTTCAAGACACATCTGAACAAAGGCAACGTCGGAGTTTATTCCTTCGTCAGAAGCTTCGGCTACATAGTAAGAAGCAATTTCCTTTACTTCGCTTTCATCTGCAGAAGGGTTCATTGACATAAAAAAATCTGCAAGCTGGCTTTCGTCTTTTACAGCCTGTCCACGGATAAAGCGCGACACCTCTTCTCTTCCCGGCCTTATGGAAATGCACGAGAAGAAAAGGGCAGAAAAAAGAAGGGCGGCTAAAGCAGAAAATGTTCCGTTAAGAACAGGGACTTTTTTCATTTTATAGTTGTTCCTGTGTAATTCTTTCCGTCAAGAATCGCACGGATGTTTTCTATATTTTTACCGGCAGCGCAGATTACTTTAAGTCCAAGTTCAGAGGCCTTCTTAGAAGCAATCGGGTCAAACGGACAGTTTTTACCGGGAACCCATTCATCTCCGACCATTGCACGGAAATCCTTCCAGCTGATTTCATCAATCGGTTTTGCATCAGGATTTTTGCGCGGATCATCAGTATAAACTTTTTCGATGTTGGAAAGATTTAAAACTGTATCTGCATTGAATTTTTCTGCAAGAAGAACTGCATCATTGTCTGTAGAAAAGCCCGGCTTCCAGCCAGCTGCAACAAGAATACGACCCTTAAAATCAGAAACGGCAGTAGGATCAGTTACAACGTCCTGAGGACAAAGCGGACCAAAAACTGTCTTAAGAACCTGTGCGTTCATACGTGTTGCCATAATTCCAAGCCAGTCGCAGGCATAGTTAAAGCTAGCCTCATCCTTAAAGGCACAGGCATTTTTCTGTTCCGCGGTAAATTTTTCTGCAACCTGTTTATATGCATTCTGATAGTTTCTTGCAGGTCCGCCGCCGCCTGCAACAAAGATAAGTCTTGAATCAGGATGTTCAGTAAGCCAGGAAACAATCATGGCAGAAAACTCAGAAAGAAGATTTACATCAACTGCATCGGGGGCAATAATTGAACCGCCTACACTTAAAACTTTTGTATCCATAAAAAACTCCTCAGGAAAAATTAAAGTTTGCTTAGTAAATTCCCGTAATTACAGGTTCATTCCACTTGCATTCGTAATCAAGAACATGACTGCTTCCAGAAGATGCAGTAGCTTCTTCCCACACAGACTGAAGTGCATAAGTTCTGGTGCGCGAAACAACACTGCTGTTTATAAGGGAAGCTTTTATCTGATTCCAGCCTCTGCTGAATGCAATATGCTGACTGTCCATATTACCGAAATAATAGGAAGAAGAATCTTCTATGGGAACAAATAGTTCAACTTCCATTCCCCTTCCAAGTGCCGGGTCAACAGGAAACCAGCCGAAGTTTTCAAAATAAAGTTCAGCCCACCAGTGCGAAAAACATGCGTTATCCCTTAATGCAATTATTCCGCTTACAGGAACACAGGGAATACCGGCAGCCCTGCACAGGGAACAGAAAACTACAGTCCAGTCATAAGCATCTCCGGTTTTACGGCGCAGAAGTTCAAGTGCATTTACGTTACCGGTTCTGACTTTTTTCTCGATGCTGTAGTTTTTAAGCATGTAGTCATAAATAAGGTAAGCCTTTCTGTAAGGATTTGTTTCCTTTCCCACTATCGTATTCATAAGGCTGATTACAGTTTCATTTTTTGCAGGAATAAGCGGATCCTGTGCCGTAAAAGAAAGATACAGGCGGCTCTTCGTGTCGCGGTACGTGGCAATATTTTTTGCAGTCACATTTGATGCAACTGAATAAACACTTACAACATAACTCTGACTGTAACGCTGTACCGGAGGAGCAAGCGGATTTATCTGCTTCTGAAAAATAACGTTTTTTGCATCATCTTTAATAAGAGGTTCAGGAACACAGTCATTTAAAGAAACCGACGGCTGACTTGCAGACACACAGGGACGCGGCATGTACAAAGTTACAAGGCCTTCCTGCTGACTTTTTCCTGCATCAAACAAAGCGCCCGTCTGAATTACATAAGTGCGCTTGTTGTAAAATGATTTTTTTCCTGAATTAAAGGGAACCGTGAGTCTTTCATAGGAACTGCTTCCCCTATCCGTCATAACATAAACAGGCCCGGTAGCAGCTCCGTCCGGAACCCGAACCCTGATTTCTGCATCATCCCAGGCGACATAATCAAAATCTGATTCTCCGGCAGGAATAAAAAATGTATCTCCCGACTGCTGAAGCATCTGTTCAGACTGAATGTCTTCGCGGTTTGCAGTAAAGAAAACTTTAGAAATTCCCCTTACGCTTCCGAAGTTTTTTCCGGATATCGTGATTGTATTTCCGATTCCGGCAACCTGACTCATTGAAGTTATAACCGGAATTGTAGTCTCCGGGTCACTTCTTACAAGAACCGGTATTCCGTTTTGGTTTGCAAAAAATGAAGGATAAGATTTTCCGGCAGAGTTTCCGACAACAACCAGACCGTCGCGCACATTCATGGGAATCTTTACCTGAATTTCCCTGTCTGTCCACATAAGGTATCCGCTTTCCGTTATCTTTGACCCGCTTATGGAAACATAGGAACTTCCCTTGCTGCTTCCAAAGTTCTTTCCCTTGATAATCATTATGTCGCCCGGAGAGCCGAGTTCCGGTTCTATGGAAATTATAACGGGAGGCCTCAGAACTTTTTTTCCTATGAATAGTGAAATTCCTAAAATACCGGAAAAAAGTGCCACGTACACAACTGCACGTACAACAGGAGAACCTCTGAGAATATCTTTAAATTTTCTGAACAGTATCACTTTTATTTTTCCAGTCCGATTCCGGACACAGGAAAATAATAATGGAAATTTGAACTTTTGTAACGCTCAAATGACGGAATTTTTGATTTTTTTCTCGGATTTCTCGGATTATTAAGGAACATGTCGTAGCTTGCAAAACCTGCGCGTCTTGTGTCTGAATCTGCATTCAGATGAACGACAGGAAATGAATCAACCCTGCTGCCGGCAGATGAATTACCTGCAGAAAAGGCAGAACGAATCGTTCCTGCATCAAGGTTGCCGTCCAAAAACAGCCCGCGGTTAGCCGGAGAAACAAGAGCTTCATTTGCAACAGGAGTAAACTTCATAAGCTTTTCTGCAGAAGAAGAATTCATTCCTGCAATTGAAGGAATTACAAAGAATACTGCAACGGCAGCCGCAGCCCCCAGGGCAGCATAGCGTACCCGGGAAAAAGCACTCTTTTTTTCTCTTCCGGTAACCTTTGAATAGGAAAGACGGACACAAAGTCTCTTAAAACTTGCGTCTTTTTCTTCCTGACTAAAGGAAAAGTTTTCTTCATCCTTCTTAAAGAAAAGCCTGGTCTTTTTAAGGGCTTCCTGAATTTTCCTGCATTTTTCACAGCCTGCTACATGCTTTTCGTAATCTGCAGCAAAATCTTCCGGAAGTTCTCCGTCGAGATAAATTGAATGAATATCTTTTTCAGGGCAAGTAAACATCTGTCTCTCCCAATATTTTTAAAAGCTGCTCTCTGGCACGGAACACCCTTACCTTTACATTCCCCTCCGAAATCCCGAGAGCTTTTCCAATATCCTTATAATTCAGGTCCCCGTATTCTTTAAGAACCAGAACTTCCTTTAGTTTAGGCGGAAGCTTATCTAAAGCCTCCCTTGCAATTTTTACCGTTTCTTCTTTTAGAAGATCAGACTCACTGCTTTCCATCTGACGGCGGCCCTCGTACAGAGCCTTCTGATACGCCTTTGCCTCGCGAACCTTACGTTTTGCATTATTAAGCGAAGCATTGCGCGTAACGCAGATAAGCCAGAATTTAGCATCATCAAGGGAAGGAAAAACCATTTCCTTTTCCGAAGCCTTTATAAAAGCATCATGAACTAAATCTTCTGCAGCTTCCTCGTCGTTTACAATACGATAAGAAATCTTAAAGAGAAGCTCAAAAACGGCATTATAAATCTGCTTAAAATCCGCGCTGTCCGTACAGTCCAGTCCGGTTTTATCTCTCTTAAATAACAATTATCTTTGCCTCAGGTTACAAAAAATATTTATTTTCTCTCCCAGACTGGTCCGGAAGGAGTATCTGTAACAACAATGCCGCGTTTTGTAAGTTCATCACGGATTTCGTCTGCACGGGCAAAGTTCTTTTCTTTTTTAGCAGTTACGCGCTCAAGGACAAGGGCATCAATTTCGGCTGCTTCCGGATCCCCTGAATGATCAGGGACGGCATTCTTTGCTTTTTCTGCAGCTTCTTTAATGGAAGAAACCGCAGAAGCAATCAGCTTAAGTCCGATAACAGAATCCATGCGCGAAACAAGGTTCAGCACTTCTGAAGGTTCAAGGGAAGAATCCTTTACGGCCTTCTGAAGTTCACTGAGTGCCACCGGAGTAGAAAGGTCATTTTCCAGGGCAGCCTTAAAAGCATCAAGATAAGCACAGGCTTTTTCGGAAAGACCGTCTTTTACGGAAGCCTCGCCCTTAGCGTATTTTTTAGAAGCAAGGGATTCAGCAAGGGATTCAAGCTTTGCATTCTGAATCAGTTTTACAAGACGCTGGACAAGAGCTTCACGGCCTTTTTTTGCAGAATCCATTGCACTCCAGCTGAAGTAAATCTGCTTTCTGTAGTGGCCGCCTAAAAGGAAGAAGCGGTAATCAAGCGGAGCATAACCCTTATCGATAAGTGACTGAAGGCGCAGGAAGTTTCCCTTTGACTTGGACATTTTTTCTGCCCCGTCTCCGTTTCCTGCCTCTTTCTTATCCTTTACGACAACAAGGAATTCATTATGAAGCCAGTAGTTAACCCATTTTTTGCCTGTAGCACCTTCGCTCTGTGCAATTTCGTTCGTATGATGAATCGGAACATGATCGATTCCGCCGGTGTGGATGTCAAAATGCTCGCCAAGGTACTTCATGCTCATGGCAGAACACTCGATATGCCAGCCCGGATATCCGCGTCCCCACGGAGAATCCCATGTTAAAGCCTGATCTTCAAACTTGGATTTTGTAAACCAGAGAACAAAGTCCTGAGGATTGCGCTTGTTTTCGTCAACAACAACGACATCTCTTTTTCCGGCACCTGCACGAAGTTCATCCATATTAAGCTGGGCAAGATCGCCGTAATGCTCGTAAGTCGTAACGTCGTAGTAAAGGTTTCCGCCTGCCATATAAGTGTGGCCGTTGGCTTCAATGCGCTTTATGAGTTCAATCATCTCGTTGATGTGCTCGGTTGCCTTACAGATAACGTCCGGCCTTATGATGTTGAGCGCATCAATGTCTGCAAGGAAGGCATCGGTGTAAAACTTTGCAACTTCCATGACACTCTGATGGCGCTCTTCTGCAGTCTTTACCATCTTGTCGTCGCCTTCATCACTGTCGCCTGTAAGGTGTCCGACATCAGTTATATTCATTACATGCTTTTTATCATAGCCCAGATATGTAAGGGTACGGTCAAGGGTGTCAAGAAAAACATAGGCACGCAGGTTTCCGATGTGGGCGTAGTTATAGACAGTAGGGCCGCAGCCGTAGAAACCGACATATCCGTCTGTAATCGGCTTGAATTCTTCATATTTGCGACCCATTGTATTAAAAAGTTTAAGCGACATAGTTCCCCCGCTATCATTCAAAATGAATTTACGTTATACTGATACTGATGAATGATAGCATACGGGAATTAACCGAAAAATTCAACAACTCACCCGCATTAAAGGGCTGCATAAAAATAAATGAAAGCCTTAAAAAGCACACCACCATGAAGACCGGCGGAGAGGCAGTTCTTTTTGTAAGCCCGCGTAGCGAAGACGATGCCCGCTTTGTAATGGAAAGCTGCATTTTACATAAGGTGCGCTGTTTTCCTTTAGGAGGCGGAAGCAACGTAGTCCCTGCAGACGGAGAACTTTTTCTTGTAATACTTTCTTCCGAAAACCTTGACAGTCTTTCTTTAAATGGCGGAACAGTAACGGCAGGAAGCGGCATAAAAATGAGCAGGCTTACTTCTTTCTTAAAAGAAAACTCTCTGGGCGGCTTTGAAAAATTTGCCGGCCTTCCCGGAACCATAGGCGGAGCTGCCTTTATGAATGCCCGCTGCTACGAAAAAGACGTTTCTTCTAATATTAAAAGCATTGAATTTTTAGAAATTGACGGCAAAACCCTTACGGTTCAGAAAAAAACAATTCAATATAAAAGCGAAGACTGGGACTACAAAAAATCCCCGTTTACAGGAAAAAACGCTTTTATAACAAAAATTGAACTGGGCGGCTTTGAAGAAAAAGACCCCGGCGAAATTAAAAAAGAGTGCGACTTCTACATTAACGACAGAATTCAGAAGGGGCACTTTAAGTTTCCGAGTGCAGGAAGCGTATTCAAAAACAACAGAAGCTTCGGAAAACCGAGCGGACGCATAATTGACGAAGCAGGCCTTAAAGGCTTTGCCATTGGCGGTGCTCAGATTGCCCCGTGGCACGGAAACTTTATAATAAACACCGGAAATGCACTTTCTTCCGATATAAAGGCACTTTCGGACCATATAAAGAAAAAAATTAAAGAAAATACAGGGTTTTCGCTTGAAACAGAGATTATTTTCCTTGAAAATTCCCCTTTTTCTTACGATAATATAATGAAGTAAAGAGGTAAAAGAATGCTGCAACTCGGCACAGTAACATTTTTGCAAAACTCATATATTTTTGTCGAAAATACACCGGCAACAGACCGTTTTTTTATAATTCAGAGTGGAAAAATCCGCTGCTATCATGAAACGCCGATTCCAGGAAGCAGTCCGTCCATGCTCGGACCGGGAGACTTTGTAGGCGTTATTTCGTGTATGACCGGACACACCCAGACAGAAACAGTTCTTGCACTTACAAATGTCAGCGCCATCATGATCCGCCGTGATCAGTTTCCGGAACTCATCAAGCAGAACCCGGGTATTGCCATGAAAATCATCAGGGCATTTTCCCGTGACATGCGCCTCATCAATGATAACCTTACGAAAATCACCTTAAAGAAAACTTCCATAGATTCACCAGAGCAGCTGTTTACGATTGCAAGTTACTACGAAAACATCGGAAACTCGGAAGCTGCTGCATACGGATATTATCAGTATCTTAAACAGTGTCCGAGAGGTTCTTCCGTTGATGCTGCAGTTAAAAGATTTAAGGCACTTAAAACTCATACAAATCCTCCGTATCTTGAACGCACAAATGATTTGATGCGCACATATCCGAAAGGCACAATGATTTTCTCTGAATGCCAGACCGGAGCAGAAATGTTCATCATACAGGAAGGAACCGTAAGAATAGTCCGAGTTGTTGACGGAGCAGAAGTTACACTTGCGCTTCTTCAGAAAGGCGATATGTTCGGTGAAATGTCGCTTCTGGAGAACAAGCCGCGCTCTGCCTGTGCAATTGCTTACGAAAACTGCAAGCTCATGACAATTAACCGCGCAAACTTTGATCAGATGGTTGCAACACAGGCTCAGCTTATTGCACGCCTTACTACTACTTTTGCAGACAGACTCTGGTCCATGTACCGCCAGCTTGTAAACACCCAGATGCCTGATTTACGCGAGAAAATGATAGACATGCTTGCCCTTCAGCTCGAAGTAAAGAGAATTTCTCAGGCCCGCGGAGTTGCATACAGCACAGGCTTTACTCCGGATGAAATTGCAAATCTCTGCGGAATACCGGCAGACCTTACGGCACAGGCAGTTTCGCTCATAGAACGCGATCAGAATGTACGCATAATAGACGGGCGCATTTCCGTACCGGATACAGGCGAGCTTATAAAGCAGGCTCGTTTTTACAGGAAGCAGAACACAAGACGCTCGCAGCAGAACTAGGCGGTCTTAATGAAAAAGATTACCGGCATTTTTCTTTCACTTCTGTTTTTTTCCGCAGCAGTATTTGCAAAAGATTCCCTTCCATCCGGATACAGGAGTATACGTCTGGGAATGTCGGTTAATGAAGTAAAAGAGGCACTTAAAAAAGATGCACAGTTCGGCTACCGCGGAGACAGGGACGTAACCTTTCTTCCAGGCACGGAGAACATTCTTATAGAAACAGATACTTCAAAAAATGCACCCTACTCTTTTTTAGACCGGTGCTGGTTTCAGTTCTATGAAGAAAAACTAAGCGTAATAACAATCAACATAAAAACTTCAAAAATGGACCACTATTCCGTATTCGACACCCTCTGCAAAAAATACGGAAATCCCGTAAGCATGAATCCCGAAAAATCAGAATGGTCAGACAGCAGCGTAATAATAACACTTGAACGTCCGCTTACATTAAAATATTCAGACAAAAAAGTCCGCGATAAAATTCTTGAACAGTCCATGGTAGAAGAAACAGCCGCAGAAATGGCACGAAAAGACTTTCTTGATAATCTTTAAATATTTTTACCTTACAAAATAATCTCTTAACGAGGAAACCTTATGAAAAACGTTAAAAGCCTTCTTACAGTATTTTTCTTTGCAGTTATAATTGCATCCTCTGCCGGATGTGACGGAAGAAAATATAAGCTTCCAAAAAAAGAACTTACGCTTAAAAAAGCAGACGGAACTACGGTTTCGCTTATTGCAGAACTTGCCGTAAAGGAAGAAGAAAAAAACTACGGCTTTATGAACAGAACGGATATTCCTGACGGAACGGGAATGCTTTTTATTTTTGACAGTGACGAAATCCGCCACTTCTGGATGAAAGACTGCCCGCATGCACTTTCCATCGCATACATTCTTTCTTCGGGAGAAATCGTCGACATTCTTGACATGACGCCTTTTTCTACGGCAAATGTTTCCAGTTCAAGAAGCGTACGCTACGCCCTGGAAGTGCCGCAGGGCTGGTACGACAAAGTTGAAGTTAAAAAAGGGGACTTCCTTGTAATTGATTTTAAATAGCACAGGCTATTTCTGAAGAAGCTCCACCTGAGAAAGTGCAATCTTGTCGGAAGGATCTATTTCGAGCACCGTACGGAAATACTTAAGGGCTTCGTCTTTGTTTCCAAGCTTAAGTTCAAGACAGCCCAGATTACTGATTACCTTTGTATTTTCCGTATCAAGGACGAGGGCTTCGTGAAGAACCTTTCGGGCTTCTTCGAGCTCACCGGTTTCTAAATAACAGATTGCAAGTTCATTTAAGAAGTCTGCATTTTCATCGCCGCCGTCACACTCGCGTGCCTTTAAGAAAGCTTCCTTTGCTTCTGCAAAACGACCGGAAAGCCTTAATCCCCAGCCCAGGATAAACCAGCCGTTCCAGGCAGCAGGATTTTCCTGAATGAACTTTCTGATTTCATCAAGACCTGGTTCAAGGCGTCCTTCCGAAATAAAAGCGTAGGCTTTGTGGTAATGAGAGTTTTCCAGATTGCGGTTTGCAATTTTGTCTATCATTTCCTGAGCACGTTCTTTTTTATAAACCCCGTTTTCGCCAAGTTCATCATCCTTTAAATCAGATGTAAGGGCAATGTAATTTTCGAAACAGCTTTTTGCCTTGGAAAAATCATGCTGCTTAAGAAAGAAAAATGCTGCGTTAAAAAATGCATCCGGGATTTCGGGCTCGGCATTCATTGCTTCGTTATAGTAATTCTTTGCAAGGTCATCACAGGCATCTGCATCATCATGAAGTGAAGAACGCCTGTAAGAGTCCGCACGCTGATCATAAAAAAGCGCCATATTCATACAGAGCGCCTTGTTTTCCGGATCATAGCCGCGCAGTGCCATGTAAATTTCTTCGGCAAGTTCCCAGTCTTCATCACGGGTTTTAAGAATTGCCGCTTCCCCGAGTTCCTTCATAAGATTGGGGCGGACTTCCTTTATAAGCGAGCGGTAGTATTCAAGGTTTGCGTTTGACTTATCCCAGGCAAGCACCGTAAGGATTCCTGAGAGAATCTGTTCTTCGGTAATGTCTGCTGCAGAAAAAGAAGAAGCATCTTCGCCGTCCTTAAACTGAACCGGAAGAGGAATTGTCGTATCGATTTTAAAAGTGCCGCCTTTAAATTTAAAGTCATCCGGCAGCTTTACAAATGCTACCGAAGAAAGATGATTTGATGAATTCATATAAACCTCAGTTTAGGCCTGAGTTCCTGACGGAGAAGCAGTCTGCTTAGTTTCTCCAGCCGGAGCGGCCGTTGTTTGTGCAGGAGCAGCATTTTTTTCCTGAACCGGAGCGGTCTGGGAAGAAGCCGGCTGAGCAGTTCCGCCTGTGACAGCTGCCACCGGAACAACAGGATCTTCTCCTTCAAAACGGACTCCTGCATCCTGCTTTCTGTAAAGTGTAAGAAAATTATTTATTCTGATTTTATAAGGAATAGAAATAGAATTATCATAGAACTGAACATTTGCAGAAACGATATCCTTTCTACCTTCAATTGGATTTGCATTTACAATTACTCCCTGAAGGGAAACTATTTCGTGTGGTTCTTCAAATTCCAGCTGAATAACTACATTCTTGTTTTTAAGAAACTGCGCGATTCCCATAAGAAGAATACTTGCACCGGTAAATGAAAGGTTTGCAAGAATACAGTTACGGGGAATGTTATCTATTGTGACGCTGATTTCTTTTTTCGGAATACTAAGTTTCCTGAGTGTATCCGGAGTTACGACAATGCGCTCATTTTTTCTGCGTACAGAATTAACATTTGCATCGAGGATAGTTCCTACAAGAAGAATAAGATCTTCCGGCGGACGCTGGGTATATTGAATCGTTACTATTACAAGTTCGTTGTTATTGCCGAACGGCTGTATTCCCTGAATTCTTCCCGCAACAAAAAAACTCATAAGCTGACCGTTTTCCTGATAGAAAGAAAAGCGAAGGCTCACCGGCTGATCCTTTTTCTTTATAAGATCCTGAAAGGCTCCGCCCTGAACCCCGATAATAATGCGGGCAAGAGAAAAAGATGTAGAATTTATGATACAGGGCCACTGTGAACCGCCTGTTTTTATACAGTTCTGCCTTGGATCCATTTTTAATGTATGGATTATTTCCTTAGTAAAAGTGACTTCTGTTTCTCTATAATCATCATAAAGCCGAGACATAATCTGGCTTGTTAAAAAAGCCGGCATAGAATTTATTTTACAGCATAAATTACCCAATATCAAGAAGACGGCAACAGTTTTTGAGCAAGTTCCGCCTGTTTTTGAAGCAGTTCGCGTTCGGGGATTCTGCCTTCGAGGTAATCTATTGTAAGAAAAATGATGTTGTTTTCGATTTTTACGACGGCAGTTTCCTCGTCATCTGAATAGAAGTATGTTCCGATAAGCGAATCGTTTCCGGCTTCTATAACTACGAAATTTTCTTCATCAAATGAAATTGTACCGGGAAAGCCGCCGACAGAAACATGAAATGTTTTTCCACTCACGCTTTTACAGCAGCCCCAGAAAAACAGCGGGAAGAGAATCATCAGTAATATTCTTACATGACCGGAATTCCGCATACTTATATTTTAAATCAGAAACGCCGGATTTTCCATGAAATTATGTAAACGGAAATACAAATGATTTAAATGAATAAATTAGAGAATAATTTCTTTAAGAAGCGAATGAATTTCGTTAATCACCTTTTTCTTATCCAGTGTCCAGAGAGGAGCTATAACAGAAGACTTTGGCGGATCTCCGGTAAGTCTGTGCAGAATACACTGCGGGGGAAGCAGAGTAAGCGCGTTTTTAAGAAGCTCATAATACTCTTCTTTTTCTAACGGCAGGTACTCACCGCTTTTGTAAAGTTTTTCGAGGGGAGTGTTTTTTAAAACATACAGCACCGTTATCTTTAGTCCGAACACGGCACCATCATTATGCGCAAGAACAAAACGAACGCTTTTTTCCATATCGTCCCGGTTTTCTCCCGGAAGACCGAATATAAGATGAGTTACAATGTGAATCTTAGGGGAAGCTTTTCTTATTCTTTCTACACTGGAAACGTAATCTTCGTTTGTACAGCAGCGGTTTATAAAGGAAGCAGTTTTTTCGTTACTTGTCTGAAGTCCAAGTTCAAGCTGAACAAAATGTTTTTCTGCAATGCGGGCCAGCTCTAAAATCATACGGTCACTTAAGCAGTCGGGACGGGTTGCAACGGCAAGGCCCTCCACACCATCACAGAGAAGTGCTTCTTTATATTTTTTAAGCAGGGTTTCTTCATCTCCATAAGTCGAAGAAAAATTCTGAAAGTATGCGATGTATTTTCCCTTACGTTCTCCCGTGCGTCCTTTGATTTTATTTATGACCTTAAGTTTTGCATTTTCTATCTGAGCAGAAACAGTAAGCTTCGAAGAAGAAGCAAAATCTCCGCTTCCGTTTTCGGAACAGAAAATGCAGCCGCCTCTTCCTTTGGTTCCGTCGCGGTTTGGACAGGTGCAGCCGGCATCAAGAGAAAGCTTGTAAGTTTTTTCGTCGAAAATATTTTTATAAAAATCAGAAAGCGTCATTGTTTTTTAAGAGTATGATTTCTGTTTTTGATTTATCTGCGACTGTTTCTTCCATAATGATTTCGCCGATGGAAGCTGCCGTGATTTTTCCCGACAGAGGATTTTTTATGCTGTCGATGTTTCCGTTTATTTCTGCAAAAACCGTACTGCGTTCAAAAGAGAGATCACAGTTTTCCATTGTACAGTTTTTAAGCACAAGATTTTTACAGTAGCAGAACGGCTGGGTTCCTTTAATGCTGCAGTTTATAAGGGTAAGGTTTTCTGAATACCAGCCCAGATATTCCCCGTTGATTACAGAATCGCGCACCGTTACATTTTTTGAATGCCAGAATGCATCTTTTGTATCAAGAACGGAATCATCAATCTGAATATTGCTGCAATACTGAAACGAATATTTTCCGTTAAGCTTAAGTTTTTTAATTTCTGCAGAATCAACTTCGAAAAAAGGATATTCAGAATATTCAACAGAAAGATTTTCGATGTTAAGGTTACGGCACTTCCAGATAAACTCAGGAGAATCCGCAGTTGTATTTTTAACAGTTACATCATCACATTCCCGAAGCGCTTTTACTCCGTTTATGTGACAGTCGTCAAGCAGAATTTTTTTATCATACCACAAAGGAGCGCGGCAGTTCTGTGTAAACTCACAGGAGTAAATTCTTCCCTCCGTTACGTGCCACAAAGGATAGCGCAGATTCATAAAACAGCGGCGAACTTCTATGCGTGAACTTTCCTTTAAAGCTGACTCGCCGTCTGACGGACCTTCAAAGCGGCTGTCTTCTACCACCGCATCTGTAATTCCATAGAGAGCACGTTCGTTATCAAGTACAAGATTTTTATATTCCGTAGTTTACTCCTCGGGTCTACGACAGACAAAGTTTTTTTTTTACAGAGTGAATTTAATCATCAGACTGCAATAAAAAATCCTGAAACAAATCATTTGTGACCTGCATCAGGATTTTTTAAGTAAGCTTATAACACTTTTAAAAGCTTTTTACTTTTTCTTAGATCTTACTATAACTACCGCTGCAACTGAACCTGCAAGAATTACTGCCGCAATAATCAGGATAAGAACCAGCGTCATATTTCCGGGTTCAACATAAGGACGCTTTGCAGGAATAAAGTGAGACTCAACTATGTCACCGTTTCCGTCGAGCAGTGTATGAGTAATTCCTTCTTTTGTAACCTTAAAATAACTTAAGCCGCTTTCCTGAGCTAAGTCCGAACTTGTTATACGGCTCTTGATGATACTTGGTTTGATTGTTCCCTGCATTTCGCGGGAGCGGTCGCCAATCTGAGGACATACAAAATATGTTGTTCCTGATTTTCCGTCTTCAACAGGTTCTTTGTTTACAAGTGCTTTTGACTGAAGGTAAACATGATGATCTCCGGAAAGTGCAAGATCAACTCCATATTTATCAAACAGATTCATCCATAAATAATAGGCAACGTTTGTACCGCCAAAGCCGCCGTTAAAGCCGCTTATATAAGGATAATGCTGGAAAACTACCAGGTACTGATAAGTATCCTTGTTTTCTTCGAGCACCTGTTTAAACCATTCTTTCTGCTGATTCAAATAAGAAGTGTCGATACTGTCGATTCCGATAAAAAGAATAGAATCATATTTAAACCAGAAATTACTGCGCATCTCTACCGGCCCATTATCCGGAGGATTCTGAGTTACGCACCACCATCGGTTATCTACAATTTCCTGGCCTTTCTTCAGGAACACATCATAATAAGTATGATTTCCTGGAATACCGGCCCAGACTTTACGGTTTATATAACCACCCTGCCACTCCTGCCAGTTATCATAATATGCACCGTAACAAACTTCATCACCGGTACAGATAACAAGGTCCATATCGTTTTCCAGTTTTTCTTCTGCAGACAGCGCAAGCTTTTCTGATAACTTACGGCGGATATTAACATCAGGATTTGAATGAACATCACCAGTCCAAAGGAATCCAAACTCGCCGTCATTATCTGCGGTTGCAAAAGAATAGTCCCCCGATTCATAACCTGAATCAAGAGCAATTTTATAATGGTATGAAGTATCCTTTTTTAAACCTTCAATAACTGCTTCATGGCGGTAATACTGCTCGCCGTCATGAAATTCAACGGGAGTTCTTACGCCGGTGCTTTTTATTTTTTTTGCATGCTTATAGTCGGAATCTTCTGCTTTTGAATAATACACTACTGAATTTTCTTCTGATGTATGCCAGGAGAGTCTGACGCTATGAGCACAATCCTGTCCGGGATTTGTATAAACAAGATCAACTGGTTCCGGCTCTGCAAACACCAGGGCTGATTCTGCTCCCAACAAACAAAGTAAACCGATAATTTTTTTAACAATTTTCTTCATACGTTAAAGTTTACTACGGTTAACATGTTGTGTCAAAAGCAAATGCGGATCAGAGATATAAAAAACAGAGAAGATGAAAAAGGAGAATGGAGGCTGTATGTACATTTTTTTTCTGGACGACATTTTATTTTTTAGCATTACATTTATCTGCTAAGAATGCATGCACTTCATTACCCGGCTTTTCAGGGTTTCATTCTTCCGCTGCGCTACAGAACGTGCTTTCGCACGCCCTTATAATCCGGCGTAGCAGTGGTTACTTTTCCAGTTATATTTACTTATGCTCCTTGTACCACTGTTCGCGCCAGCTTGCAAAACACCAACTGTCGGCTTAAAACTTAGTATTTTGTAATTATTTTTCTTCAAACAAGATTCTTACAAAATCTCGCTTTGAATATAAAATCCTTACGACTTTTACAAGTTCGCCTTCAATTCTGTAGAATATCGAATAATTATTTGCAAGCACAAACTTGTAATTTGTAGGGAAATTAACATATCTGTCTACAGGGATTCCACTTTCCGGAAAGTTTACCAAATCTTCGTATGTTTCTACAATCTGTAGAATTGTGTTCTGAGCCGCAATAGGGTTTTGAAGTTCATTTTCAATATATTCTTTTATTTCAAGCAAATCTTCTGCGGCTTGAGGAGAAACTTTTACTTTAAACATCAGAGCCCCAGCTTTTTCCTGACATCTTTTGTATCAAGCCATCCATCTCTGTCAGCAGATTCTTCGCCTTTCTTCAATTCAGAAAAGAGTGTTCTTGTAGCCGTTAGTTTTTCATAATCTTTTATTGAAAGTACGGCATAACAGCCTCTTCCGTTTTTTGTAAGAAAAACAGGTGATTCATCTGCGACATCCTTTAAAACTTCATTATAATTTCGTAAATCTGAAACAGGTTTTATGGCAATCATATACACCTCTAAATTTCGTAAGATTTTACGAAATAATTATCGTAAGAATGTATATAATTGTCAAGCGAAAGAAAACCGTTTGGAATATTTTATAGAGGATTAGCAGAAGAATCAGAGAGTTTTCAAGATATTGTACCAGTCAATAAAGTAGACAAAAAAACTTATTTTTTAAGCAGCACAGCCCTTCCGCCGGTAATGACGAAAGGGCTGTATGTATTGTACTAAAGCAGATTAGTTTTTTTGGGGGGAGCTAATTATTTGAAAATGGATCTGCTGCATCTGGATGTTCCTCGTACCACTTCGTACGCCACTCCGGATACCATGTATTCTGCACGGCATACAGAGTGTGTATATCGGCCTCCCAATCTATCGTGAGAATATAGCAGTCTCCGCTGGGATGAACAGCACTGGACTCCAGCATTTCATTATCGGGAATCG